>JAZQCX010000094.1:0-9393 GCA_045546495.1 Acetatifactor sp.
TCGCGTGCCGCGGTGAGCCGTTCGTCGCGTGCCGCGGTGAGCCGTTCGTCGCGTGCCGCGGTGAGCCGTTCGTCGCGTGCCGGGTGAGCCGTTCGTCGCTTGGCAGCCGACTGCCGCAAAGCGGCGGTAGAGTGCCAAGCTGTGCCGGATGGCCGCGTCACGGCTTGCTGTTGGCCGTGCTGACACCGGTGGGCCGGATTTTGCGCAAGGTAGGTGAGATACATGCAGAAAATAATCAATCGAATTTTAGAGGGGAACTTTGATTACGAGAATGGTTCTCTTGATTTTTCCTGCGCAAAAATTGAACTTTCCCTGCAAAAGGGGCAGCAGTATGAAGGCTCCTTCCGTATTCTTGCAAAGGAAGGGCAGTTTTGCAGCGGTACTGTTACAAGCTCGGATCTTAGAATGGAATGCCTAAACAGCGAGTTTGTAGGCTGCGACGAAGAGATATTCTTTACCTTCCACGGAGAAGACCTGGAAGAGGGAGACGTGGTGAAGGGTAATTTCTATATTGTCAGCAATCAGGGAGAATATTATCTTCCCTTTGCGGTTTTCATTGAACCTAACGTTTTACAGTCATCCATCGGAAACGTTAAGAATCTGTTTCATTTCGCAAATCTTGCAAAGAGTAATTGGGTGGAAGCAGTACGCCTGTTTTATACACCCGAGTTTTCCATGCTGTTTCAGGGAAGTGACGCACAGTTTTATGAGGATTACAGGGCGCTTTCGGCAGTGGACGGATGGGAACAGAATGTCGAAGAATTCCTCATCCAAATCAATAAAAAGCAAAAAGTGGAATTCCTTGTGGAGGAGCGGGAACTTGTTCTGGAGACGCTTGCGCCGGAATCCAATTATGCGGTACTGGAACGGGAACTGAATGTGGTGCGCAACGGCTGGGGTTATACAAAGCTGTATGTGGAGTGCAGCGGAGAATTTTTGTTTACGGAGAAAGAGGTATTATCAGATGATGATTTCCTCGGAAACCGCTGTACACTCCCGGTTTTTGTAGACGGAAATGCATGTCGCCCGGGGAAAAACTTCGGACAGATTTTTTTATACAATTCTTATGTGTCGTTGGTGATTCCCGTGACGGTAAAGGCCGGAGAGGACGGGGTGCGTAACAGGGCAGATGTGAACCAAAAGCGCAATACCGTGCATATGATGGAACTTTATCAGGCATTCCGCACAAAGAAAATAAATACAGCCACATGGTTAAAGGAAACAGGAAAGCTGGTAGGGAAAAATCTTTCTCTGGATGAAAAGAATGTAACGGAACGATTGTTTCAGGCGCAGCTTCTTGTGACGGAAGAGCGGTATAATGAAGCGGGCTGGATTCTGGATCACGTATCCAATCTTTTAGAGGAAGGAAACGGGGACGATACCCAGCTTGCATATTACCTGTATCTGACAACCCTGGTTCACCGCGATGAGCGTTATGTAAATAAGGTGACGGCGGATGTGGAGAGGATTTACCGGAAGGATAATTCTAACTGGCGGGTGGCGTGGCTTCTGCTTTATTTGTCCGAGGAATATCATAAGTCGGTTACCGGTAAATGGATATTTTTGGAAAAGCAGTTTTCCATCGGCTGTACCAGTCCGGTGCTTTATGTGGAAGCAGTGGCGCTGTTAAATAATAATCCCGCGCTTTTGCGTCGCTTGGGCGAGTTTGAAAAACAGGTATTATGGTATGCGGTGCGGCAGGAGATCCTGAAGCCGGAGGTTGTGGAGCAGCTGTTATATCTGACCGGAAAGTTGCGGGACTATAGTGTGCTTGTGTACCGGATTTTGGAGCGCCTGTACCGGAAGAAAAATGATGTACGGATATTGCAGGAGATTTGCGTTCTGCTGATAAAGGGAAACAAAATCGGTGACAGGTATTTTGGATGGTATCAGGCGGGGATTAAAAACCAGCTGCGGATTACCAACTTGTATGAATACTATATGATGTCTATCGACTTGAATACCGTACAGGAAATCCCCAAAATGGTGCTGATGTATTTTTCCTATCAGAACAATTTGGATTATGAGCGTACGGCATATATGTACGATTACATTTTAAGAAATGAAGATAAGCTGAAGGATGTCTACGAGAGCTATCGCCTTCGGATTGAACATTTCTGCGTAGACCAGATTTTGAAGCTCCATATTAACCGGCATCTGGCTGATATTTATAACAGATTGCTGCGCCCTGAAATGCTGAACGAGCAGCTGGCAAAGGCTTTATCGAGACTGCTGTTTGCGAATCTGATACGGGTAGAGGATGACAGAATGCATAAGCTTTATGTCTATCAGCCCGGTAGTCTGTATCCGGAAGAATATGTGCTGAACGGTGGGGAAACATGGATTGCTCTTTACGGAAACGCTTGTACCTTAGCCTTTGAGGATGCATGGGGAAACCGCTTCGTCCGCAATGTGGATTATACGGTGGAAAAGCTTTTGGTGCCCGGAAGGTTTTTACGACTGATACTTCCGTTTGTAATGGAGTGCCCCCGGTTGGATTTGTACTTGTGCGATAATGAGCGCAGTAATCTGGAAAGCGAAGAAGATAACATAAAGCGTGCCCTTAGGCTGATAGAATCCGATTTCTGCGACAGCAGAGTGCGCCGTCGCCTTACCCTACGTGTTTTGCAGTACTACTATGACACGGATAATATGCGTGCACTGGATGACTACATACAGAAGATTTCCGGCGATGATTTAACCTGCGAGGAACGTGCCGTAATACTGCGGCTTATGGTACTTCGGGGGAATTATGAACTTGCGGAAGTGTGGCTTCGGGCGTATGGACCGTATTTTGCGGATATTAAGATACTGGTTCGCCTGATTGGTGTTCTGATGGAACGAAATAACATGGTGGAAGCCCCGCTTCTGACAGCGGCTGCAGTTTATGTTTTTGAAAAGGGTAAATATGACAGTACCGTTCTAAGGTATCTGACGCTGCACTATCGCGGAATGACAAAGAATATGCGGAATATCTGGAAGGCGGCAAGAGCCTTTGATGTGGATTGTTACAGCTTGAGCGAAATAATCCTGGTGCAGATGATGTTTTCCGGTGCTTTTGTAGGGGAGAAGATGGATATTTTCTACTACTACATATCTCAGGGACCCAAGCCGGAGGTTGAGGCGGCATTTTTGGCACAATGCGCTTACGATTACTTTGTAAAGGAACGGGTGATGGAAAGCGAAATATTCCGCCAGATTCAGATGATGTATCTGCGAGGGGAGCCGGTGCAGAAGGTGTGCAGACTTGCTTTTTTGAAGTATTATGCGGAGGCAAAGGAAGAGAGAACCGAGCAGGTGAATGCCTTGGCAGAGTACTTCCTGAAAGAAATGCTGGCTGAAGGAATTCATCTTCGATTTTTCCGCGAGTACAGTGAAAATGCGCGTGTTTCGCAGGAGATGGCAGATAAGACCATCATAGAATACAGAGCGAACCCTCAGGGAAAGGCAAGTATCCACTATGTGATGCTGCATGAAAACGGTGAGGCAGATGAATATACCACAGAAGCTATGCGGGAGGTTTATGCCGGGGTATGCTTTAAGGAATTCACTCTGTTCTTCGGTGAGAAGCTACAGTACTACATTACGGAGGAGCGCAACGGAGAGGCGCAGCTGACGGAAAGCGGTACTTTGCAGAAAAGCGATATTTCGGGTGCGGAAAGTGAAAGCCGGTATCAGATGGTAAATGACATCGTAATCAGTAAGACACTGGAGGATTTCAGCACCATGGACAGTCTGTTGGAGGAGTACTGCAAGAAGGAATTTCTGAACGGAAAACTGTTTGAACCGAGATAAAATATAAAAGGTGAAGATATGGGCTTTTTGAGCAGTGAAAAACTGATAGTGGGATATGATTTGGGAAACGAGTTTTGCCAGATTAGTTACTGTGTCTCCGAAACAGGCGAGGCAGAAACCCTGTCTCAGGTTGCGGGAACACAGAAATATAACATTCCCGCGGCTCTTTGCAAAAGAAGCGGTGTGAACCAATGGCTGTACGGCAAAGAGGCATTGCGGTATGCAGAGGAGCAGAAAGGAATTCTGGTACAGGATTTGCTGGCTCAGGCACTGGACGGTGAGCCGATTCTGATAGAGGGAGAAAGCTATGATCCGATTGCTCTGCTGACGCTGTTTGTAAAGCGCAGTTTAAGTGTGCTTTCACAGGTTGGAACGCCGGAGAAAATCAGTGCCCTGATGCTGACCTGCAGGGTTTTGGATTACAGGATGCTGGAGGTTTTGAACCGCGTTCTGGCGGGACTGCATTTAAAGACAGATAAGGTTTTTGTACAGAGTCATACGGAAGGCTTTTACTACTATATGATCCGTCAGCCGGAGGAGCTTTGGGCACATCAGGTGCTTATGCTGGAATATGACGAAAACAGCATCAGGTCTTATCGGATGGAATGTAACAGGCGTACAACGCCTATTGTCGTGTTTATCGAGGAAAAGGTGTATCCCATTAAGCGGGCAGAGGATATTACTACCGAAGAACTGGATGAGGTCATTCTCAGAATTGTAAAGGAAAGCTGTGAAGGTAGGATTATCGGCAGTGTCTTTTTAATCGGAGACGGCTTTGACCAGGAGCGGTTGAAAGAGAGTCTGCGTTATCTTTGCAGAGGAAGAAGGGTTTTTCAGGGGAATAACCTGTTTGGCAAAGGAGCCTGCTATGGTATGCAGGCAAGGCTGGCACCCGGAGACAGGGACAGGCAGTATGTTTTCCTTGGAAATGAGAAGCTGAAAGCAAACGTAGGAATGCGGGTGCTGCGTCAGGGTCAGGAGTCTTATCATGCACTGCTGGATGCGGGTGTGAACTGGTACGAAGCAGAGCACAGCTTTGAATTTTATGTACAGGACGGAAGCAGCCTGTATCTTGTAATAACTCCCCTTATCGGAAAGGAAAGCAGAATCTGCGAGATTTCTTTAGAGGATTTTCCGGGGCCGGTTGCCAGACTGCAGGCGCAGTTCCGGTTAGAGAGTGAGAAAACTCTGGTGGCAGAGATTACGGATTTGGGCTTCGGAGAAATCCGGCCTGCTTCCGAAAAAATCTGGAAAAAGACGGTGGAATTGTATTAGGAGGCGTTATGCGCGTTAGCGTTTGTGTGGGAAATTATGCGAAAACTCCATATTGCATACCGGGGCTGGGCATGAATGTCTATTGCATGGAAGAGCTTTCCTTTCTGCTAAAGGAAAATGCTTTTCTGGTGGATGTTTCCCTGATGAATGACGGATTGCTCCGATGGATAGATGAGGAATGCGGTATGCGTGAACTGGCGAGAAGCCTGTATCCCCTTGTCCATAAGAAAGGCTCACTTAGTGCGTTTGTGGTGACGCTTTTAAGCGAGGTCGGCTTCTTGGACGAACAGACGATTGCGGAGGTAGAGAGTGTACTGAAGCAGGGAGCGGGTCTGAGCAGAATTGAGAAGAGAAAAAGCCAGATAGACCATTTGCTGAAAAAGAGAAAGTACTTGGCAGCCATGAAGGAATATGATGGGCTGATTACTTTTTGGGAAGAGCAGGGAAGCACAGGTGAACAGCTTCCCGCAGTAGAATGTCTGGCATCCATCTATCACAATAAGGGAGTGGCACTTGCCGGGCTTATGATTTACGGCGAGGCAGCGGAATGCTTTGAGACTGCATGGCACACGGATGGATCGCAGGCATCCTATCGGGCGTTTTTGGCGGCAAAACGGATGCAGCTTACCGAGGAAGAATACGTTGCCTTTGCGGCAGAGCGGTCAGAAGCTTATGAACTTACCATGGAGCTGGAAAGAGACATGGAAGGATATGTACGCCTGTGGGAGGAACAGCCGGAGTATCTGAGACTTTACAGCAGACAGGAATGGAAACAGAACGGGGATATGCAGCGGTATTTTGAGGAGAATGAGCGTATTACCCAACTGTTGAAGGATAACTATCGAAGCTGCGTGAGTGATTGACGGAAGGAAAACAATCATGGGATTTTGGAACAAACTCTTCGGATGGAAAAAGAAGCGTCAGAATTATGAGGACGATTGGGAAAATATTGTCTATGCTCGGGATGACGTGAATTTTTCGGATGAGGAACAGAGAAGCCGCTATATCACGGATTGTCTTGAGCAGATGGCGGAGGCATCCAAGGAAATCAACCTGCTGACCGGAGAATATTCGCTGGTAACCGCCTATCTGATGGATATGGAGGAGATTGAAGCGTTACCGGAGCCGGAAAGAGAAGGGATAAACGGGATTGCGAGAAGACTTCTTGTGCTGGAACAGGAGCGGGAAAAATATCTTGGAAAAAAGAATCGCATGAGCGATTCGGATTACTATAGAATCAGAAAACAGGAAGAACAGGTACAGGAGGGAATCAGAAAGATTGCCGAATGCGAGAAGTATGCAGGCATGATAAAGCATGATTTGCAGAAGCTGGATCGAGAGAGACATGCGTACACCTATCGCCGTGGAGAACTGGAGGTAATGATGGGGAACTTTAAGGGAATGTCTATGATTTTCCTGACAGCCTTTGCGGTGTGTGTGTTGATATTGCTTGTACTACAGTTCGGTTTTGAGATGAATACCCGGATAGGCTATCTTCTGGCCACGGGGGCGGTTTCCGTTGCGATTACCGTTCTTGTTGTAAAATATAAGGACTGTGACAGAGAACTGCACCGGGTAAAAAATGCAATTAACAAGCTGATTCAGCTTCAGAATAAAGTAAAAATCAGATATGTAAACAACTGCAATCTGATGGAGTATCTTTACATTAAGTATGATACGGACAGCGCCGCGAATCTGGAAAAGCTCTGGCAGCAGTACCAGCAGGAGAAGGAAGAACGCAAGGAATATGCCGAGGCGGAGGCGAAGACAGAATACTATCAGAATCAGCTGCTTGCCCGTATGGGGAATTATCATATTACAGACCCGGGACGCTGGGTGGGGCAGCCGGGTGCACTTCTGGATAAGCGCGAGATGGTGGAAATCCGTCACGAACTGATACTCAGACGCCAGTCTCTGCGGAAACAGCTTGATTATAATAACAGTGTGGCAGAGCGCGCGAGAAAGGAAATCGTGGAGGTTGCCAACCGATATCCGGCCTATGCGGCGGAGATTCTTGCCATGGTGGATCGATTTGATTCGGCTATTGATTTATAGTTTTTGCTGGGGTATAATGACACTTGTTTGTGGGCGGATTACAGTAAAATTGCGATAGGGAGACAACAAAATGGGCGGTTTTTTTGCAGTTGCATCAAAAGAGGATTGTGTATTTGATTTGTTTTTCGGAACGGACTATCATTCCCACTTGGGAACGAGGCGTGCCGGAATGGCTGTGTACAGTAGTGATGAGGGCTACAACAGAGCAATCCACAATATAGAGAATTCCCCCTTTAGAACCAAGTTCGACAAGGATGTAAATGAAATGCGGGGGAATCTGGGAATCGGATGTATTTCCGACTATGAACCACAGCCGCTGATTGTGCGTTCCCATCACGGAACCTATGCCATTACTACAGTAGGAAAAATTAACAACACGCCGCAGTTGATTAAGGAGCTGTTTTCCAAAGGGCATTCCCATTTCCTTGAAATGAGCGGTGGCGATATCAATGCAACGGAACTTGTGGCGTCCATTGTAAACCAAAAGGATAATCTGGTTGAGGGCATTCAGTATGCGCAGGAGATAATCGAAGGCTCCATGACCATTATCATACTGACCCCTAAGGGCATATATGCGGCAAGGGATCGTCTGGGCAGAACACCCGTATCCATCGGTAAAAAAGAGGGTGCCCATTGTGCTTCCTTTGAAAGCTTTGCATATCTGAATCTGGGATACACACCTCAAAAGGAGCTGGGTCCCGGAGAAATTGCGGTAATCACTCCCGAGGGAGTACATACCCTTGTGCAACCCGGAAAGGATATGAAAATATGTACCTTTCTCTGGGTATATTACGGCTATCCTTCCTCCTCCTATGAGGGAATCAGCGTAGAGCAGATGCGTTATAACTGTGGTGCAAAGCTTGCAGAAAGAGACCATGTACAGCCGGATATTGTTGCAGGTGTTCCGGATTCCGGTACGCCCCATGCAATCGGCTACGCCAACAGGTCGGGAATCCCTTTTTCCAGACCCTTCATCAAGTATACGCCTACATGGCCCCGTTCCTTTATGCCTACCATTCAGACGCAGCGTAATCTGATTGCGAAGATGAAGCTGATTCCGGTGGAGGATTTGATTCGGGACAAGAGCCTTTTGCTGATTGATGATTCTATCGTAAGAGGAACCCAGTTAAGTGAAACTACGGAATTTTTGTACCAGAGCGGTGCAAAAGAGGTACATATCAGACCTGCCTGCCCGCCGCTTTTGTTTGGATGTAAATACCTGAACTTCTCCCGTTCTTCCTCGGAAATGGATTTGATTACCAGACGTATTCTGAAGGAAATGGAGCAGGAGGGAAGAGAAATCGACTTAAAGATGTATGTGAATCCCGATACCGCAGAATATGCGGAGATGGTAGACCGCATCGGAAAGCAGCTCAACTTTACCAGTCTGCGGTTCCACCGACTGGATGATATGATTGAGGCGGTAGGACTTGACAGAGATAAGCTCTGTACTTACTGCTGGACAGGTGACATATCGTAGTATGACCGGTGATTGCAATACGGATATTCCGGTGACAGGCTATCGGGTAATGATCGGGTAAAGGAGAGAACCATGATTCGGAATATTATATTTGATATCGGAAATGTATTGACGGATTACCGTTGGAGAGGATTTCTGGAGGATAAGGGCTTTGATGATGCCATGATTGACAGGATTGCGGCGGCATCGGTGTTGAACCCTCTGTGGAATGAATTCGACAGAGGAGAGTTAAGCTCTGCACAGGTGATGGAGGGCTTTATCGGACAGGACCCGGAAATTGCGAAAGAGCTTCATAAAGCTTTTGATAACATTGAAGGACTTGTAACGAAAAGAGACTATGCCATCCCTTGGATTAAGGAGTGGAAGGAGAAGGGCTACGGAGTTTACTACTTATCCAATTTCTCCTATCAGGCTTACGTGGAATGTGCGGATTCACTGGATTTTATACCCTATACGGACGGCGGAATTCTTTCCTACCGGGAGCTGGTGATAAAACCGAACCGGGAGATTTACGAGCTTTTGTTGTCTCGTTACGGTTTAAAGGCGCAGGAGTGCGTCTTTTTGGATGACAGCGAGAAGAACATAAAGGCTGCGAGAGAGCTTGGCTTTGCGGGAATCGTATTTGAGACGAAGGAACAGGCTATCGAAGAGCTGCGTGCGCTGGGTGTGGAGTAAACGCTGCCTGTGCTGCCTTACCCGGTTGACGGACTCATCCCGTCCCGCCGATTTGCTGCGGAATTGGTTCAGTGCCTTTCATCGGAGCATGCTCCATGCACGACCTGTCCGCC
>JAZQCX010000095.1:0-29183 GCA_045546495.1 Acetatifactor sp.
CAAAAGTCCATTCAGCAAAAGTTCCTATACCGCCATCACACCACCGGCAGCTCTCTGAAATATTCCCTTATGCCTACTACTCTTTCTCACAGGTTTACAAAACTTATAGTGAAGTATATGCCAATCTATTTTTTCTGTCAACTGTTTTTTATAAAAATTACACATCTTCCAGTTTATTGAAAATTAAATTTACTTTAAACAAATCCCCATCTATAACAATTTCCATCTTACCATTTTGAAGTTCCATCAGGCTTTTTGCAATGGAAAGTCCCAGTCCGTTCCCTTCCATATGGCGGGATTTATCTCCTCTTACAAATCGTTCCTCCAGTTCCTCTGCGGAGATATCCAGTGCATATTTTGAGACATTCCGAAAGCTGATACATACCGACGTTTCTTCTGCTTCTACCCGCAGATAAACCCGGGTTCCCTCCTGGGCGTACTTGTAAATATTATTTAGCAGGTTATCAAAGACTCTCCATAAATGCCTTCCGTCCGCCATAATATATGCCGGTTGCTCCGGCTGGCGTGTGAGCAGCTGCAGACCCTTCTCCTGCATTTTCTGCTCATATTCTCCCACTGCCTGACTCAATAATACGCCAGCCTCGCAGGGTTCCATATTAACCTCCAGATTACCTGTTGTGGCCTTCGCGGCATCCATCAAATCCTCAAGCAGCTTCTTCATCCGCTTAGACTGACGCAGCAGTACTTCTGAATATTCCGCAATCTTAGGATTATCCGACTTCTCCTCGCAGATTAAATCCGCATAGTTGATAATGGAGGTCAGTGGAGTCTTCAAATCGTGAGAAACATTGGTAATCAGCTCTGTTTTTAAGTGCTCACTCTTCATTCTCGCCGCAACGGCTCTCGTAATCCCCTTGCTGACACTGTTCAGGTTTTCGCCGTGCTCCTTCATGGCACCTATCATTTTAGAGGTATCCACGATATAATTTTCTTTTCCCTCCGCAATTGCTTTTCCGGCCTCCATGAGCTTTTTACAGTTCAACGCAACGTAAACCACAACCACAAAAAGCACCAGCTTTTCCAGTATCCACAAAGGGACTCCCGGACCTTCCACAAACAACGCAACTCCAAACATCTCCAGAATCGTAATGCCACAGAAAATAATAACATTTGTTATTACAAGCGGTATTCCGCGAATCAGGCTCCACATGCCCTTTACTAAAAATATCACTACCCGAAATGCCGCCCTAAGCACTACATAAACCAGTGTGTTTTTCCACCATTTCCCCTGTTTCAGGCGGATTGCAAACTCCATTAGGTACAGCATTGCCAGAATGCCTTCCAACAAGAAGAAAACACTCAGCACAATCCCCTCTGACAAAATTCCGCCACCGGTCATTTCTTCTGCAATAGGAACCAGTATACTCATGCAGAAAATCATGCCTACCGTGTATAAATCAAAATGTAATGCGGTAAAAACCGTAGGCACAATCTCCTGTCTTCCGCTTTTTCTGCCCGCTGCGCACAGTAGGAATATAAAACTATTTAGACAAACCACACAGGCTGTTACCAAGGCCCATATTGCCGCATAACGCAGTTCAAACACCATTTCTGTTACGCTTACCCATCGGCTCGCCGCATCCTCCACCGGAAATTCCCTGTCAAAATATACCCGGCAAACATACTCGGTATTCTCCTGCAAGCGAAAAGCACCCGAAAGGTAAACCGGCTGTTCCGTCTTTTGCACGTAAAAATAGGTATCTACGAAAAATTCTGCATTTGCATCTGCTATGGTATCTGACTGCCAAAGAGCCTGATTTTCCAGCTTTAAATAGCTGTCTCTTATCTGGAATACAACAAGCTCTGCATTTGTGTCTGCCAACACTGCCATTGCTTCCTTCTCATTCCCCTTCATCAGCCAAAACCATGTCTCCTCAGCATATTCATAGGCTACCCCTGTCAGGGAACGCAAAATAGCCTTATCTTTGTTTCTTTCACTTTCATATATTCCCAATTCCACATTGACATAACATATATATGCGCTTCCCAATGCCACCGCTGCGGACACAAACAGCACAAAAAACGCCACCAGCTTTGCTATAAAAGAGCCCGTAATCCGATACAGCTTCCTCTCTTTCCGACCTTTTTCCTTTCCCTCCACCGCGCTTTTTACTTCCGTTCCTACCGCTTCTCTCTTTTCGTCTTTTTCTTCTATGCGTGTTTCTTCTATCCTTGTTTCTTCCATCCGAATCTCCATTCCGAGAACATTCTCTACTTACCAAATCATGCATCAAAAATCGGCGCAATGCTTTCCGATGTCACATTAAGGTAGCTTCGCGATGTCCTCTGTCTAAATCACCATCTACGAAATCATCATACTAATGCGATTTTTCGCACTTATAGCCCTGTCCCCAGACAACCTTTAGATATCTGGGTTCTGCCGGATTGATTTCCAGTTTTTCCCGCAGATGCCTGATATGTACCGCAACTGTATTTTCACTGCCGTAGGGCAGATCATTCCATATCCTTTGATAAATTTCCTTAGGCGGAAACACACGTCCCTGATTCTGCATTAAAAGCTTGAGAATATCATATTCGGTAGGTGTCAGGCTCACCTCTTCCCCATCTAATGTTACTCTTTTCTTTGCATCATCCAGTTCAATTCCGCCGCAACGCAGTACATCTACAGCGATATTTCCCGCCCCTAACTGCATATACCTGCGTAGCTGTGACTTCACTCTGGCCGAAACTTCTACCGGGTTAAAGGGTTTTGTAATGTAATCATCCGCTCCTACCGTAAGTCCTAAAATTTTATCCGAATCCTCAGACTTAGCTGTTAAAAGAATCACCGGCACGTTGCTTCGCTCCCTAATTTTTACCATAGCCTCGATTCCGTCCATCTCCGGCATCATAATATCCATCAGCACCAGATGAATTTCCTCACGCTCTACAATCTCCAGGGCTTCCTTTCCCGTAAACGCCTCGTGAAGCGTATAATTCTCATTCATCAAATAAATTTTCAGTGCATTTACAATGTCTTTTTCATCATCACAAATTAAAATATGGTACATACTAATAACCATGCCTTTCCGATACCTGCAAAGTTTGGGCCGCAGGCACAAATTTGCGTGTGAAAAATTTATTTTTCACACTTTTCTCTCCTTTGTAAGACCTATTTTATCATTCCTCCCATTAACAATAAACAGGGGAATTGTTTAAGATTTGTTTAAGATACTACCGCCGCACGGGCCCACGATTGGTCCGCCCAGGGAGCACGCTGTAATATTGGGTCAACAAATGTGGAATTTCTAATGTGCTTACTTTGGAATTTACGATAGTTCGAGCTTTTTATGAACTGGGACAAAAATAAGAGTCGCGTTCGCAGGCGAACGCGACTCATTTTTGTTCAAGCACATAAAAACACGAACCTTATTCCAAAGTTGCGCACATAAGAAATTCTCACATTTGCCTCTCGACAACATTACAGCGTACTTCCTGGGCGAACCAGTCGTGGCTGTAGAGTGTTCTGTTGACAAAGACACGGACGATAAGGGTTATTTCCTTCTATCCATTGTACGACGCTTCAATTCCTCCAAAGCTTCCTTGAATTTTTTCGACCGCATGGTAGGATAGGATCGAATCAATCTTCTGTGCAGGAATTCCTTTAGCCCTATTGCACGATCCCTTACCTCAGTCAACGCTGCATATCTGGCAGTCAGTTCTTCCATTTCCTCTCTTGCATCCTCTCTGACCAACGCAATGACCACATCCAATCTTTTCTGAATATGCCCCATTTCTTCTTTCAGCTGTTCCATCTTGATTAAAATATTCCTCAAATCAATAGCAGCCTTAAAGGAAAGCGCAAAATCCACACCGATTATTATTGTCAGGATAACGCAGATGACCACCAGCGGCTTCTGCGGAATGAAAAACATCAGTTTCTCTACCTGCACATGAAGTACCTTTGTCATAAGCACGGTATAAATTCCCCAGACAAGCGTGGAGCTTAAACAAATATGCCCCTGGAAATTCAACTTCTGATTAGAATAGTCCCAATAACGCACCTGAAACAGTGCCTCCATTACCACTCCGGTTACATACTCCAGCAGGGTTGCACCGATGCATCCTGCTATGTAGGTCAGGAAAATATCCTCTCGGAACGGCCTTGATACAATTAACATCATAAATGCCCCACAGCCGTAAAGCGGCAAAAAGGGTCCCTTAATAAATCCTCTGTTCGTCCACTTACCTACCCTCACAGATACATACGCAGATTCAACGCACCATCCCAGAAAACCGTAAAAGTAAAAAGCAAACAACCAATGCCAAATGGAATACTGATACATACTTACCTCCGTTTGCCTCACATCTCCCCCCGCAACGGATTCTCAGTAACAACATCAGCAGATATTTATTCTAACATCTCTTATCGGTACACCTCTACAGTAACTGCCAGCTTTCCCTTTCTGGTCTCCCTCGCCTCCTGTAAAAGGCGGAATTTCCCGAAGCCTCTGGCATTCACTACCTCTCCGCCCTTTAGACTTCTGGAATTATTTTCACAAAGTCGCCCGTTGACATACACCTTTCCGGCCCGAAACAGCTCAATGCTCTTTTCTCTGGAAAGATTATAAGTCTTCGCCAGTACAGCATCCACTCGTAAGGACTGTACCTGTATCGTTAGCTGTTGCGGCTCCTCTTTCGGAATTTCTTCCATTTTTTCAACCATTGTACATTTTACACGTGTATGTTTAATCTGGATTAAATTTTTACATATAAATTCCGCAATGGAGTCCAAACAAAACAGATACGCCTGTTTCTCACCGACCTTAATATCCCCCAACGTACTTCTCTCAATCCCCAGATTCATCAGTGCTCCCAAAAAATCCCTGTGGGACAAAGAATCCGCGAATTTACTCATCAGTGGCTCAATATGAATGCAGACGATCGGAAACGCCACTTCATATCCCATTTCCTCTGCATTTCCGAAGCGGACCAAAACCCTGTCTGCATCCTCACAGCCTCCCCACAAGGTATATCCGGCATATTTTAAAGCAGGCTCCTCGCGCCAGAATATGTCCTGCTCACCCAATCCCAAAAATCCCGTAAAAAGAAAAATCCCCTGTTGAAAGGATTTTTCTGCCAGTTCCCGGAACCGATTCTTCAGTTGTTGTAATTCTTTTTCATTTTCAAGTGCCATAACTTTTCCTATTTCGCACGCCTTTACTTCATGTACCCTTTTCACGGCGCTCCAATGCCTCCGCACTGTACTCCATATTCTAGGTAAAGCTGATTACTTCTTCCTTGGGAGCCTTCGTCTTCTCCACACTTATCGCGTGCAGAACCGGCCCCTCTCCCTGATATTCTTCTCTGTACTCTCTGGATACGGTAGCCGTCACCTTTACCCATTCTTTTTGCTTCAGCGCACCTGCACCCGCGAACTCACAGGCATAGCCCAAAAAAGCCATATCATCCGCACAACAGGTCATCGCCATACGTCCCGGTACAAAATAGTTATCCGGAAAGTCCTCGGGCTTTAAAACCATAGCCACAAATTGCAGTTTCTTACCGATATATCGCTCCAGATGCTCCATGGAGTCCAAATACCAGATTCCATAACCAGTGTTATCCAATACAATGGTCTCCTGATTCAAATCATACGGCAAATCATCCTCTAAAATCTCATCAATCTCACCGTTGGAATCTTCAAACACCACATCCGCGGAGGGATTTACAGCCTTCAAATTTCTCTTATAAGTATTCAACTGATCTCTTACCGAATCGCAACGATTTACTATAATCATTTCCGATTTCCGTACCATCTCCGCCAGAAGTGAGCGCATATTGGTATAATACATGGGAAAGGTTGAACCATCGATTGTAGTAATCTGCTGTTCAATCTTCCAGTACCAGGGAAGCTTCACATTCTTATAATTCCACATACCGTTAAACTCAATAATTATCCGCTCCGGCTTATGCTTTTTCTCCAGATTTGTCAGCTTCTCAGGCGTAAAATCAGCCTCATCCTCCACCAACTCCACTACAGTACGGCTTCTTTTCAACAGTTCCTCATCATACTCGTTCTCGCCCTCTTCGCAAAGAATCAGCAAAGTTTTTCCCTTAACCTGAAAATAAGGTTGCGCAAGAGTAAAGCTGATAAACTCCGTCTTACCGCTTTCCAGAAAACCATTGATCATATATACAGGTTTCATCCGTTATTTCCGCCTTTCCCGTTATCTGTTCCGTTCCCATCGTACACACTCGCAAAACTGCATTTATTCCGATTTCTGTCTTTCACAAATTCCTCATCCTGCCTGCCGTCCGATTCCTAGCGAAACAGTTCATCCAGCCCGCTCTCATTCAGCTGCGCACCGATAACACATATCTTTCCGGTTACTTCAGGGCTACCTGTCCTGATATCATGCTCCTCCGGAACATAATCATAATAAATCCATGTACCGTCCTCTGCCGGAACCATACCCTTTGCACGCAGAACTACTCCGTATTCTCCGCTGTCAAGCGCTGTCAGGATGCTCTCAATTCTCTCTTTTGTGAACTTAGCCGGTGTCTCCTTGCCCCAGCTTGTAAACACTTCATCTGCATGATGGTGGTGATGATGGTGCTCATGGTGACATTCTTCGTCATGCTCATGGTGATGATGTCCGCAGCAGCATTCCTCATCGTGCTCATGGTGATGGTGATGTTCGTGGTGGCATTCTTCGTCATGCTCATGGTGATGATGTCCGCAACAGCATTCTTCATCATGCTCATGGTGATGGTGATGCTCGTGGTGGCACTCCTCATCATGTTCATGGTGATGGTGATGCTCGTAGTGGCATTCCTCGTCATGTTCATGGTGATGATGTCCGCAACAGCATTCCTCGTCATGTTCATGGTGATGGTGATGCTCGTGCTCCAGAAGTTCCTGCATCATCTCTTCAAGTGTATCTTCGCCTTCGATTGTTTCCAGTACGGCATGTCCGTCCAACTGATCCAAAGGGGTCGTAATAATCGTTGCCTTCTCATTATGCTCCCGAATCAGAGCCACACATTCCTCCAGCTTTGCATCGTTCACCTTATCCGTTCTGCTGAGAATAATCGTGCCCGCGTGCTCTATCTGATTTAAGAAAAACTCACCGAAGTTCTTCATGTACATCTTTGCCTTGGAAGCATCCACAACGGCAACTGCACTGTTTACCTTTACATCCAGCTTGGAAGCAACGTCCTCCACTGCCTTCAATACATCAGAAAGCTTTCCTACACCGGAAGGCTCAATCAAAATACGCTCGGGTGCATAAGTATCAATAACCTCCTTCAGTGCCTCGCCGAAATCGCCTACCAGCGAGCAGCAGATGCAACCGGAGTTCATTTCCTTCATCTCAATACCGGCTTCCTTTAAGAACCCTCCGTCGATACCGATTTCACCAAACTCGTTTTCAATCAGAACCGTCTTACTTCCGTCCAACGCTTCCTTTAACAGCTTCTTAATCAGTGTCGTCTTTCCTGCTCCCAGAAAACCCGAAAAAATATCTATTTTTGTCATTTTTCTCCTCCTTAATATCCATTCCCGCTTCTTCTGCGGGACATAACTCTCTCTTTTCCGCTATAGTTTGTTACCAGATACATTTTCCACCATATTTTACCGAATGTCAATCCAACGAATTATGAAATTCTGATAAAATCAGGCTAAGCGGCACCGCCGCAAGCTGACCGTCCTCGCTTCCGCCGGACAGTACCCCTAAGAAATAACCCTCAGCACTAAACAGCCCGCCACCGGACATTCCCGGATGTATCGGGGCGTCCACCCACATCATATACTGCTGATAATCCTCCATATAGATCCAATTATCCAGTAATTCACCTGTAGCGGCAGACTTCTCTGTTTTATCTTCACAGCCTATGGCAATACAGATGTCACCCTCCATCATGCTGTCATATACAGCCTTGTTTTCCTGCACAAAACGATTCCCCTCACTGAGTTTTTCCAAAAGCTCCTCCTGCGAAAACCACAGCACAGCAACATCCGCCGTATCCGAACGCTCATAGCTGTCGCAAACCCATTCCGTTCCGTCCTCCAGACCTATGCTGACCGTCTCTCCCTCCGTAAGATAGTCCAGTACATGACCGGCCGTCAGCACCGACAGCTTTCCGTTTTTTTCCATCCCGCGCAACACACCGCTACCGCTACCTGCTCCTGCTATGACCCTGACAATCGCCTTCTCGGGCTGCTCTGCAGCATCGGTTTCCTGTTCCGGGCGGTTATCAGACAGTTCCTCCTGCATTGCACCGCTTCCGCTGTTTGCGCCGCCGTTTCCCGACGATGCACAACCTGCCAGAAGCATCATCATAAAGCAAATCACAGCTTTCACTGCAACTTCCCTTCGCCCCATTTTTCCATGTTTATACTTCATCTTCATTCCTACTTTCATTCCCTTCACAGAACAACAGCTTCCTCATATAAATCATAAAAACGGACTACCGGGAAAGCAGTCCGTCATTTTTTCACTTGGTAAGCAAGACGATAAGCCGGGTTATGTCGCGGACGATCATCTATCTAGTACGACTGTTACCAGCCGCATCAAGCGACCCACCTGAAAGCAGGCCGGGCAAGCCTGTTGCTTTCTGTTTGGTCTTGCTTCGGATGGGGTTTACATGGCTCCGGCCGTTACCGACCGGACGGTAGTCTCTTAAACTGCCTTTCCACCCTTACCGGGGAAACCCCGGCGGTATATTTCTGTTGCACTGGCCTTGGAGTCACCTCCACCGGACGTTATCCGGCATCCTGCCCTGTGAAGCCCGGACTTTCCTCACCCGGAGACTTACGTCTCCGGCCGCGATCGTCTGTCTTACTTACCAAAAAACAGTCTATAACATTCCCTAAAAAAAAGCAAGTCGCAACCTAAGCAATCTTCTTGAATTCAATTATATTGTCCTTCTCTTCCGGCTTTTTATACTTGCGGTACAAGCCTGCTGCCGCCGAAATCATCTGTCGGTAACCTGCCGCTGCAAGAGGAAACATCATAATGTAGTACGGCAGAATATACCGCGCCTTTGCCTCCCACATAATACTGAACAGGAAACCGCCGATAATGGACACAGCCGGAATCTGATGGAGCATGTTACTATCTCTCTTAACGCAGAATAAAAAGTAACAAAGCATTCCCACATATACAATAAAATGCAATCTGTCCGACAGAGAAAACAGCTTCATAAACTTCCATGTTTCCACAGCGTACGCATAGGAATCCACTGAAGGCAAATTCTCTTCGTTAAATATCGTGTTGAAATGTATGGACTGGAACAACGGCTGATTCCACTGGGATAAAATTTTCTCCCGGAAAAAGTGGACACCGTAAGAAGGATTTTCCCGCATAAAGGTCAGCTTATCTCTGATTTCCGCCTTGGCCAGCTCCGCAGTCAATTCTAAATCGAATTCCGCAAGCCCATATACCTGCCTGTTATAATCATTGTACCAGCCGTATCCCAGCCTGCCCTCCTGCAAGCCCATGGCTATGGTCGCCACATAAGGAATACCGTCGGAGATTTCATAACCGGTACGGAGTTCATAAATTCCGTAAATACAGGAGAATGCAAGCTTCGGCGCCACTACTGCAAGTGCCAACGCCAGCAGAAGCATTTTACTCTTTTTCCGCAGCATGTAAACCAAACCTGCAATCACAACCGCTACCACAAATATCCAAGAGGTCTGGCGCACCAATACCGCCATACTTATTGCAGCCCCAAATAAGGCTAACCACCGTTTTTTTTCGGTCTCTTCCAGCTTCAGCAAAAAAACATACGCCAGCATGGAAAAGAAAATGCTTGGAATATCCCCGTACACCCAGCTGGTATAAAAAACCAGCGGAACACAGCACATCATTGCCACACAATAAAACAGAATTGCCATCAGACTGTCCGTTAGCCTGTCGACAATAAGGTAGCCGAGGTACACGATTCCCACAGCCAAAACCGCAGAAACCAGTTGTATTGCCACATGATTAAATGCACCCGCAAAAAGCATAATCAACTCATACTGCGCAACTAACCCCAACTGATAAGGAAACATGGCAAAATATGCTCCCTCTCCAAAAAATACGAAATCCTTGTTCTGAAAATAAGACGCAGAGCCGTAAAGGAATGCCTGATCTCCCACCGGGACCCGGTCTGCGCCCAAAATCCACATAACGCTTCTTACCCCTACCCAGATCATTACAATCGCAACCGCAGCTACTTTCACACGATACTGAATCAGCGGCTTGCATTTACCGGATACGTAATAAGCCCCCGCCAGAAGACCGATGACAATCACAAGCCAAAGCAGATTTCTTTTCACGGAATCATACATAACCTGCGTAATTTCTTCCCCGCTGGGATAAATATACTGGGTATATTTAAGTGCATACCAGGACAGCACCGCAAACAGAACGCAACCAATTACCTTTATTACCAGATTGGCCGCACCGTAAAGCTTCTTATCCCAGTTTCCGCTCTCTTTTGTTTTTTCGGATCCCTTCTCCATCGAATTACTCTCCGTAGAATTCTTTCTCTTTCCGTAAAAACCGATATCTTACCATCGGCAGAACACCGCCGTAATTTGCGGCTACACGTTAAAGCAGCTTCCGCCTACGAATTCCCTGCATATGGAATTGTTCGGAAGTCCTTCACTGGGCACACTCAGAAAATAATCCAAAAATTTCAATAACCGTTTTGCCTCGTGATATTCCGGCGCATCCTTCGGAATCTGGAATAAAAGTGGCGTAGCAAAAGGTTTTAACACTGCCAGCTCGTAAAGCATGGCAGAATTAAACATGGCATCCGCCTCCTCCTGGAAGGGGAAAATATTCTCCTCTTCCCCGCGGCGCACGGAAGGCCACATCTGGATGGTTCTTCTGGCATCCGCACCTCTTGTACGGGCATCTCTTACCATTCTGCGCAACAATCTGCCGTCCGTTGTGGGAATCCGGTTATGTCCGTCCACATTCAACGTTGTCAAGGCACTGATATAAATCTTATACTTACTTTCGTTGGGCAATGCATAAGACATCCTCTCATTCAATCCGTGAATTCCTTCAATTACTAGAATATCATCAGCGCCCAACTGTTTAAAGTTACCGCGGTATTCTCTCTTACCAACCTTGAAATTAAACTCCGGAAGCTCTACACACTCTCCTGCAAGCAGTCTTGACATATCCTCGTTAAACTGCTTTACATCAACCGCTTCCAGACATTCAAAATTATAATCACCCTTCTCGTCTCTGGGCGTATTCTCTCTGTCCACAAAGTAATTATCCAGCGCAATAGGATGCGGCACCTTACCTAATGTCCTAAGCTGGATAGACAGTCTGTGAGAAAAGGACGTCTTACCGGAGGAAGATGGACCCGCAATCATAACAAATTTCACATTTCCCCTATTTACAATATCCTTGGCAATCTCACCGATTTTTCTCTCCTGCTCGGCCTCCTGTACCAGAATCAATTCGCTCATGGAGCCGGAACAAATCTTGTCATTTAAATCACCAACGGTTTCAATCGCCGCTTTTCTTCCCCATTCCTGGGAAGCCTCCATGGTTTCAAACAGCTTTCTGCTCTCTTTCAGGGGCTTCACTTCTGTCGGACTGCCCGACGTAGGTAACAGCAGCATAAAACCCTTCTCATAAGGCACAACATCAAACCACTTCACATATCCGGTGTCCGGCAACATATAGCCGTAATAATAATCATAGTAGCCGTCCAGCTCATACACATTTACTGCAGAGCTCATACGATAACGAAACAGCTTCTCCTTATCCATCATACCATGCTCTCTGAACAGCTCCATGGCATCCTCGATAGGATAGGAACGCTTCACAAAGGGCATCTTTGCATCCACAAGCTCCTGCATTCTCGCCTTCAGCTTCTCCGCATTTTCCTCATTAGACGCAACTACGGAATCCGTATAAACATAGTATCCGTGACCGATTGTAAATTCCACGCAGGACTTCTGCGCTGCCTCTGCACCAAACAGATCAAATACTGCCTTCAAAAACAGCATGGTAGCCGTACGCACATAGGTCTTATATCCCACCGAATCCTTTACGGTAAAGAAATCCAATGTACAATCCTTTGTCACCTGCTTAAACAGCTCCCTGATTTTTCCGTTTGCAGCAACCACGGCAATCATACCGTCATAATCCTTCTGGTACTGCTTTGCAATGACTTCGTAGGCGGTTCCTTTTTCATACTGCTTCTTTTCCCCATGAATTGTAACCGTAACCATAGTCCCTCCGTTCCGCTGCCCCCGCAGCTGAAATTTATACCCTTTTACAATACTTATTCAAAATACCGTAACGCCTTGTCAAGACACGCCAATTCAAAGCTGACTTCTCTCCGCCGCTCTAAGGTTCGTTCCGACTGGGCTGTCGGAAGCTCCGCCTGCAGGCGGGAAACAATCTCCCTGCGATAGTCCAGATACTGCTTCAATACCGGATGTTTCTCCAAAAGCAGCTGTTTTCCGAACATATCGAATAAAGTCTGCTCCCCTGCCGCAGCTTCTACGCCGCCGTCCGGATTCTCACACTCCGCCGCATCAATCCGCCCAATGTCCGAACTCTCACGCTCCGTCAGTCCCTCGCCCGGTACCGCCTTCATGGCAAAATAGTATTTACCATCCTCAAAGGCCGCATCCTCACGCACAATCCGAAAGCCTTCTTTTCGCAGAAACGCCCGAAACTCCGCAAGCTCCGATTGGGGCTGTAAAATTAATTCCTCAAGCGCATTAACCTTATCAAGACTGTCCGTCAGAATTTTCTCCATCAGCCTGCCGCCCATTCCGGCACATATCATCGTCTTTGCTTCCCCTATGCAGTACTCCTTCAACCCGTCAGACAGGCGCACATTTATGTACTGTCCCAGACCGCATGCCCCAATGTGCTCCTTAGCCGCCTGAAGCGGACCCGGACGCACATCCATTGCCAATGCTCCCGGTATGATACCGTCCTGTACCAGACGGATGGGCAGAAAGCCATGGTCACACCCTACATCCACAATAGAATTTCCGGGCGTTACCATGGATGCTATCATTTGCAGTCTCTTCGACAGACGCACTTTCTTTTCACTCATCAGTCTAAATAATCCTTCAGCTTTCTGCTGCGGCTGGGATGGCGCAGTTTACGAAGCGCCTTTGCCTCAATCTGACGGATACGCTCACGGGTAACGTTAAACTCCTTACCCACCTCTTCCAAGGTACGGGCACGACCGTCATCCAGACCGAAGCGCAGGCGGAGTACCTTCTGCTCTCTCTCGGTCAAGGTTCCCAGAACTTCTACCAGCTGTTCCTTCAACAGGGTAAATGCAGCCGCATCGGAAGGTACCGGCACATTATCATCCTGAATAAAGTCTCCGAGATGGCTGTCCTCCTCCTCACCGATAGGAGTCTCCAAAGAAACAGGCTCCTGACTGATTTTCAGGATTTCACGCACTCGATCTACGGGCATGTTCATCTCTTCCGCAATTTCCTCGGGACTGGGCTCACGGCCAAGCTCCTGCAGAAGCTGTCTGCTGACACGAATCAGCTTGTTAATTGTTTCTACCATATGCACGGGAATACGGATGGTTCTCGCCTGATCCGCAATGGCTCTGGTGATTGCCTGACGAATCCACCAGGTTGCATAGGTTGAGAATTTATAACCCTTGCGGTAATCGAATTTTTCCACAGCCTTAATCAGACCTAAGTTACCCTCCTGAATCAAATCCAGAAACAGCATACCGCGGCCTACATATCTTTTTGCAATGCTGACAACCAGACGAAGATTTGCCTCTGCAAGACGCTTCTTTGCTTCCTGGTCACCCAGTTCCATTCTCTTTGCCAGTTCAATCTCTTCCTCTGCGGAAAGCAGGGGCACTTTACCGATTTCCTTCAGATACATACGAACAGGGTCTTCGATGCTGATGCCGTCGGGTACGGATAAGTCGATATTCTCCACATCGACATCATCTTCCTCGGTGAGGATAATCTCCTCATCATCCACGTCATCCTCCGTAATACGGAGAACATCAACATTGTTCTGCTCCAGAACCTCAAGAATTTTCTCGAACTGTTCCTCCTCCAAAGGCATGTCCGCAAAAAACTCGCTGATTTCCTGATATTCCAGTACATTTTTCTTTTTCTTTGCGGCGCTTAAAAGCTCCTTGACCTTCTCGTCAAATTTTGCCTGTGTGTTTTCATCCATCGTAAGTTTCCATCCTTCCTTGGGAATTTTTCCCGTTCCTATTGATATTAAGATAACCTTAATCTAATGAAATATGCGTTTTTTGAAGCTCCTCCAACGCTTTCTTCCCTTCTATTACCTGATTCAGTGCACTTACATCCGTTCCCAGCTTCGCCGTATAGTATTCGTAGCTGTTCTTTTTCACCGACATTAGAATGTCATGAAACGCCTTGGTACGCTCCTGCCCGGTCTCAAGCTGCGGCAGATTGGTGTGGAAAAGCTCCGCCGCCTGACGCTGCTCCTCCTCATCCTCGAAGGTGCTGACAATACCTGCGGGATTAAAGCTTCCCGCCTCCAAATCCGCAAACAGCCGCTCAGCCACCTTGCGGTACAGCTCCTCCGTAAAATCCTCCGCCGAGATGTATTTCTTTATCTTCTCATAGACTGCGGGCTCGTCCGTAATCCAGGTAATCAAAAGTCGTTGGGCTTTCTTTGCGTTTTCTTCCGGTCCGCTCTTCTGACGGACACCGGATTTCGGTCTCTCCACAGGCTTTGCAAGCCCCGTCTGCGCCGCGTATGCTGCCACCAGCTTACGCATGTTTTCAATGCCGATAAAATATTTTTCAGCAATGGCCTGCAGGTAATTATCCCGCTCCACATCCTCACTGAATTCGCACAGCTTCCTTGCAATCTCCCGATGGAATTTCGTTTTGGATTCCGGGTCACTCATATCAAACTGCCCCTCCAAAACCCTGATTTCAAAGAAAAAGCTGTTTTCTGCCCGGTCAATTCTCTCCTGAAAGGCTTCCTTACCCAGCGCCTTCATAAATTCATCCGGGTCCTTATAAGGCTTCATGTCAATAATCTTGCCCGTCAATCCAACCTCACGCAGGATTCCGATTCCTCTAAGCGCAGCCTTTACGCCGGCGCCGTCACTGTCGTATGCAAGAAACACGTTATCCGTATACCGCTTCAGCAAGGTCGCCTGCTCCGAGGTGAATGCGGTTCCCAAGGATGCCACCGCCTGGGTGAAGCCTGCCTGATGCATGGCAATCACATCCATATATCCCTCGCACAGGATAATATTCCCGCTACGGGAGGTTCTTGCAAAATTTAAGCCGTACAGGTTTCTTCGCTTATCAAATACCGGCGTTTCCGGTGAATTCAAATACTTAGGCTCTCCGTCACCCATGACACGCCCGCCGAAGCCGATTACCCGGTGGTTGATATCCTGTATGGGAAACATCACCCGATTCCAAAACTGGCTCACAAGACCGTGCTTTTCCGAGAAGTTGGCAAGTCCCGCCTCCTTAATCAGCATATCCTCAAAGCCCTTGCTTCTAAGGTATTGCACCAACTCCGCACCGTTTTTTCCCGCGTATCCCATGCCGAATTTATGCATGGTCTCCTCGGTCAGCTCTCGCTTTTGCAGATACTGCCTGCCGATGGCTCCGTGGGGCTGTCGCAGCTGATAATAAAAGAACTTCGCCGCCTCCTTATTCACCTCCAGAAGCCTTGCGCGCTTGTTTTCCCTCGCCTTCTGCTCCTCCGTGTACTCCACCTTCGGAAGCGCCACTCCGGCTCTTTCTGCCAGCAGGCGGATTGCCTCTGGGAAAGTATAATTTTCATATTTCATCACAAAGGTGTATACATTCCCGCTGACTCCGCAGCCGAAGCAATGGTACATCTGTTTATTTCCGGACACCGAAAAGGAAGGGGTATTCTCATTGTGGAAAGGACAACACGCCCAATAATTGCCGCCCTTCTTTTGTAGCTTAATATACCCCGACAGAACATCTACTATATCATTTTTTGCTCTGACTTCCTCTACCAACTCTTCCGGATAGTACATAAAAACCTCACATGGTCTGCCATGACTTAGGTATGTAAATCTCCTCATATAAGGAAATCGCAAACCGGTCCGTCATGGCTCCGATATAATCGCAAATTACCCGTTCCCGCTGCTCTCCCTCCGAAAGCAGGTTCTGGAATTCCTCCGGTAAATCATCTATGTTATTCAGGAAATGATCGTATAATGTTTCCACCAGCATTTCCGCTTTTCCCTCCTCGCTTTTTGCGATGGGGTTATGGTACACATTTTCAGACATAAAACGACGCATCTTCTGCATTGCATCCGCCACCTGCGGCGACATGCAAATATCGTTTTTTCCCATACTGTTTGTTACAATATCATGTACAAAATGATCCAGTCGCTCACTGGGCGTACTGCCGATAACATCCCTGATTTCCTTGGGGACATCCATTTCCGTCAGAATTCCCGCTCTGATGGCATCATCCATATCGTGATGAATATAGGAAATCTTATCAGACAGGCGTACCACCTTACCCTCCAGAGTGCTCGGCGTGTTGCTGGTCTGGTGATTTAAAATACCGTCTCTCACTTCAAAGGTCAGATTCAACCCATGACCCTTTCGCTCCAGTCTGTCAACTGTGCGGACACTCTGCTCACTGTGCTCAAAGCCCAGCGGACATACTCTGTTTAAAGCTCTCTCCCCGGCGTGTCCGAAAGGGGTATGTCCCAAATCATGCCCAAGGGCAATAGCCTCTACCAAATCCTCGTTCAGCTTTAGCGCCTTTGCGATGGTTCTTGCGTTCTGGGAAACCTCCAGGGTATGGGTCAGTCTTGTTCGGTAATGGTCTCCTTCCGGTGAAAGAAAAACCTGTGTCTTATCCTTCAGTCTTCGGAATGCTTTACAGTGCAGAATTTTATCTCTGTCCCGCTGGAACGCCGGGCGGATATCACACTCCACCTCCGGCTTCAGTCTTCCCTTCGTATTCATACTGAGAGAAGCATAAGGACTTAAATACTCCTTTTCTCTCATCTCCAGATTTTCTCTGATTGTCATGTTTGCCTCTTTTCTGACTTATAAGTCGTAAGCGAAACCATTCTCCTACTTTCCATATTCTGCGCCGATTGTAAAATTCCTTTTTTCTTTTTTCGGAATTGTGTGGTTAATGTATAACACTTTGACAAATTGGAATTTATCGCGCTCAAGGGAAAAGGAAGCACTTGCGAAGCAAGTATTTACTTTTCCCGGCGCGATACCGACAAAATCAAAAGTGCGAAGCACGACAGACGCGAAGCGGCTGGATTTTGGAGGCGAAACGGATAGTAACCTCTTTGTGGAAGATTTTAGCTGCTGACTTTCATGGTTTTGTGGAGTTGACAACAGATAAAATCGTGGCTTTTATGAATTTTAGCTGATTTCGCATTCTGTCGGTGCAGACAGAAAAATAAGTGTCGGCTACCAATCCGATGACAATTGAACTTCGTTCAATTGCCATCCCTCGCTCTAAAGAGCTCGGTCACTTCAAATTTATCTACATTATATTTCCCCGGCAAAACCCCAATTCACAAAGCAGAAAAATCGTAGTACAATAACCTTATTCAAGACAGAAAGTCGCTGAATGGTCATCAGTACCTTGATTCCTGCTATCATTATCACGGAGGCCGAATATATGGACATTACAAATTTGGAGAAATGGCACTTTGAAATTACGGAAAGTGCCGCAAATTATCTTCTAAAACTTGTTCTGGAAGGGAAAAAGAAAGCTACCGCCAGCAGCCTTTGGGGCTATGAGTTGGAAAAGGAACCTCTTCCCGAAGCCGGTCAGCTGAGCGTTATCACCTACTGGGATGGTACCCCGGGCTGCGTCGTCAAAACCACAAACGTCCGCATCATCCCTTACCGGGATATCACCTATGATATTGCGAAGCTGGAGGGCGAAGACGATACACTGGAATCCTGGCAAAAGAATCACGAAGCATTTTTCACTGCGGAAGGAAAAGAGCTCGGCTACCCCTTCTCACCGGATATGCCCGTGGTGTTTGAAGAATTTCAAGTGGTCGAGATACTCTAAATCCGACACATTCATAATTACGTTACATCAACAAATGCAGTAAACCTCTCCCTGATACTCCAATACAAATCACGAAAGGAAAATCCCATGAACAACATAATCATCCGCCCGGCGCAGCCGAAGGACTACGAACCAATCGAACATATCATGCAACAGGTACATATGCTCCACGTAGGCTGGCGACCGGATGTCTACCAGCCCCGCAATCCCGTATTGCCCCGGGAAGTTTTCGAAGAGGCACTTACCGAGGAAAACTTCCTTGTAGCGGAATTTGACTGTAAAGTTGTCGGTCTGCTCTTCTATACCCTGCGCCATAAGGGAGAAAAAAGCACCTTATTCGTAGACTCCATGGCTGTGGAGGAGACTTACCGCGGTAAGGGTATTGGGCATGCACTGTTTGACTACGCCAAGAACCTCGCTCACACCCGAAACTACAGTGCCATCGAACTGCAAGTGAACGGCAAAAATGCCCGTGCCCGCGAAATGTACGAAAAATACGGCTTTACCGAACGCTCCATCAATATGGAACTAAAATTTTGAAAATTGCATCCGCAACCGCCGTTATATTCCGACGCAAAATGCCTTCCGCATCATCTGATACCGGAAGGCATTTATTGTATTCTTCTTAACTTAACACATTTCAAGCACATGCTACTCGCAAGCCGCTTAACGGCCTATTACCTGCACACCTCAAAAATAAATTCCGTCACCTTATCCATGGCCTCCTTCGCCGCCTTCATGGGCGATAGCTGAAATACATGCCACATGCCCGGATAAATCTCCAGCTTCACAGGCACATTTGCATCCTGCAATGCCCGACGCAGACTGACGGAATCACTGAGCAGAATTTCATTTTCTCCCACTTGAATATAAACCGGAGGGAAGTCCGCAAAATCCCCAAACAAGGGAGAAAGCAACGGATTCTTTAAGTTTCTTCCGCACGCATACATTTGAATAATATCATTCATATAGGTTCTGTCCAGTATCGGATCAACCTCTGCTTTTTCCCTATGAGACTCACCTGAACAGGTCATATCCGTCCAAGGAGACAGAAGTACAATCCCTCCGGGCAGCTTACGCCCCTCTTCCTTTAAGGTCAACGTAAGTGACAACGCCAGATTTCCTCCTGCAGAGTCTCCCGTTAATATCACATCTTCCGCGCCATATCCCAAAAGCATCAGATAATCCCATACTTTCATGGCATCCTCTGTGGCAGCCGGGTATGGATGCTCCGGCGCCAGTCTGTAATCAAAGCACAGTACATCCATGGAAGTCATGGTTGCCAACTTATATGTCAAAGGTCTCGCATACAGACAACTGCCGGTTGCATATCCTCCACCATGGCAATGAAGTATCACATGACGCCGCCCATGCACCCGGTTTACACTGACCCACTCGCCCTTGACTCCGGCAATATCCACCTCTTTATAGGTAACATCCTTCCCGGTTCCCAAAAGTAAGCCCATCTGGTCCTGTGCCTGTCTTTGCTTTTCCAGTTCAGGTCTTTCCACCAAACCGTGCACACGCTTCACAAACTGCATCATATTCTGTTTCTTTTTATCTGCTTTCTCCATAGGTTCCTCTTCTAAAAATGTAGCCTTCTTCTAACCGCATCCCTCAGCCGTCTTCTGGACAGCATGGTAATCACCGTAATATCCAGTATGATACAAACCGTCAGCACCACCGCCGACCAACGTAACACAATCGCTCCCGACAAGTAGTAATCAATTAGCATTTCCAGGCCCATGCAGAGCAAGCCCACTGCCGTAAATAAATACAGGGTCACCGTTAAGATGGAGCGGGGGAGCTTTCGCACCGCAAAGGTAAAGCTCTCCGCGATTACCGTAACCAAGGCTGTAATCGGCAGTCCAAGCCCCCAGAACCAGCCCGTCCCTCCGGTCAAATAGGTCAACATATAAAGATAAAGGGAAACCACCATTCCGTCAAAAAGTAAGGTCAGGTAAACAGACTGCTTCCGATAGATAACAGCCGGCTCCAGCAACACCCACAGGACGACACACACACCGATAACCGCAAGCGACCACGGCACACCGTCATAGGTTAAAAAATTCAATATACCGCAGGTAAGCGCCGTTCCGAGGGTAACGATGGAAACCAGAATTCCCATATCCTTACGCTTTACTGTCTCCACCTGCCCCTTTTCGCTGGGGAAGGGCGGTTGCGCTGCTGCCATCTTTTCCAGCTCCTTAGGATTGATAACCGGTGTATTACATAAAGGACAGCTTTTAGAGGATGCATGAAGCTCCACACCACAATTTACACAATATGACATACGGCTCCTTTCTCAATCCATTCCGCGATTGCTTTCGATTTTTACATGAATTCCGTCCTGCACCAGCTTACGGAAGAAATACCGTTCCACATCTGCCTCCACAATACTGCTGGCAAAATTAATGGTTAATATATCTCCGAAGCTGATAATGGAGCAATTTGTTCTTTTCGAATAAGGTTGCCCCATACAGATATCAATTCGTTCCATATACTGTCGCATCCCCTCCGGAACAGGAAGTGCTCCCATGTTGGTCAGCCCCGCAGAGGAATTTCTGTCCTGCACGTGGGAATAAAAATTTTTCACCACAAAATCCTTAATAAACAACGGTACTACACGGATGAACGGATTCCGCTGGGTGGCGGCATTCGTGGTAATATCTCCCCTGAGAAGTTTCTCATCCAAATAATAGCGCATGTAATTATGCACGTTCTTTACAATCTCTTCAAAGGTGTAGTCCCCAAGCCTCGGGTCAACGCCGGGGTAAATCATGGTAATAAAATTCCGCAAGGTGTCAGACGGGAAAAACCGACGTAAATTCACCGGCATGGCAATCTTCACCGGATAAAGACGCTTCCGTCCGTCCTGCTCCTGCTTCTGAAGCAACGCATACAAAAGCACCGCATTCAGGTATTCCGTAATAGTCGCCTGATATTTCTTTGCAACGGCAACCACCTCTGATGCAGACATAATACCGTCAATGATATTCAATGTATAGAAGGGCTCCGCCGTTCCGCGGATGCGGTAGGTCTTCTCCTGCTGTCTCGGAGGACATACCTTTGCGTTTGCGTAACGCATATATGCATCCTCCAGCTCCGCCTCCGAGGGTTCCTCATTAATATCCAGAACAAAGCCCTCGTTTTCAATTCCCTCATATCCCAGAAGCCTCAGATACGTTGCAACAAGAGTTAATGTTACGCACATGCCGCCCGTTCCGTCTCCCAGACTGTGATGCGCCTCCAAAGATATCCGGTTGCGGAAATAATATACCCGTACAAGATACCGGTTATTTGTCTTAAAATGCAGGGGCTGACAGGGATTCTTTACATCCTCCTGCACAAAGGGACCCGGCCGGTTATTGGGCTCCAGATAACGCCAGAAAAGCCCTTTCCTGAGCGCCACCTTATAGGTAGGGAATCGGTGCAAAGTCATATTCAACGCCTTCTGTAATACATCCGGCTTAATTTCCTCCTTTAACATAATGGAAATCCTGTATACAGAGGAAAAATCTCTTCTTTGCAGTGTGGGGTACACGATTGCGGACAAATCAAGCTTATACCAGTCCTTCCTTGCACTCCTGTTCTCCTTTTTTTCCACGGCTTCCGGCTCACCCCTTTCTTTCCATAGAGACAAAAAGAGGTGCTAAGTTATACTTAACACCTCTTCAGATGCAGGAAAAGAGACTTGAACTCTCATGGTATTGCTACCACACGGACCTGAACCGTGCGCGTCTGCCAATTCCGCCATTCCTGCGAACAAACCATATTGTATATGATTTGTTTTTAAAAGTCAATAGAGTTTTTTAAATTTTTCAAAATGTTTTAAAAGTAAGTACTAAAGAGGTTTCCGTTGCTGAAGTTTGCGCTGTAGGATCCGTCTTCCGTGTAGACGCTTCCCCGGTTCATTACATTATCTGCCGCGAAGCTTACCAACGAAGCCTGCGCAGATGTCTGATATCCGTAAGAACCGTTCTGTTGGAACAGCTTTTGCACCTTGGACACATCTGCTTTCAGCAGTGTATCCTTATCCAGAGTCAAGGCTCCGTCCTCTCCTACTGTAATCCCCACTGCCTTCAGAGCTGCCGAATTACTCTCCGTGTTGTTCATCAGGTTTTCAACCCGTCTGCTGACCGTAGCATCATCCGTCTCTTCCCCAGCAGCCACCACCGCATTGTAATTTTTCACAAAGCTGTTTACCGCTTTATAAATTGCGTCGGTATCATAATCGGTTCGGGTACTCTCCGTACCGTCCGCATTCTTTTCGGTAATCTCTTTTTTCTCGTACAAGGCTTTATCCAGCAAATCATCCGCAGCGTCCTTCAACGCATCCGAAGAAGTCTCCACGGAAGCATACTTTTTGTAATCTTCCCTGGTCAGGGTACTTCTCTCCATCGCCTTCTTCTGACTGTTCACCACAGATTTCACATCATCGGTAGCGACCTCACTGTAATAAGCCTTCATCAGCTTACCGTAGCTGCCGTTTTTGATGCTGGCATAGTCCGACAAAAAGCTGGTATCCATCACATTTGTACTCTTGCTGTTCAAACCGCTGAACAAATAAGAAACATCGTTTTTCATTTGAATATTGATACTCATCCCGCACCTCCCTGTTCGAGTTGTTGTATCGCCTGTCTGCTTCGCAGCCGCATTTTCCGTTGCCCCAAACTCGCAAAGCCGCACTTCGTGCTCCTCGCTTGCTTCGCAGGCGCTTGTTCCGCTTTCTTAAACTCGCAAAGCCGCACTTCGTGCTCCTCGCCTGCTTCGCAGGCCTTTGCTCGTTATCGCGGAGAAAAACAAATGTCTGCTTCGCAGCCGCTTGTTTTTCTCTCACGTATATCTTACCACATTATCGGCAGAAATGCACGAAATATTTAGTCTGCCTTCTGTCCGGGGTTTCCCATCTGCAGCTGGGCGTTTACCAGTCCGTAATAGATTCCCTTCTTTTCCAGCAACTCATTATGTGTACCGATTTCAGCGACACCGTGCTTGTCGATTACAACAAGGCGGTCTGCATTCCGCAGTGTTGACAGACGGTGGGCAATGGCAAAGGTGGTTCTACCTTTCACAAGGCGATCCAACGCCTGCTGAATCAGGAATTCGCTTTCCGTATCCAGCGCCGAGGTAGCCTCATCCAGGATTAAGATTCTGGGGTTGTTCAGGATGGCTCTTGCAATGGCAACACGCTGCCTTTCACCACCGGACAGGTTATAGCCGTGCTCCCCCACATAGGTGTTGTAGCCGTCCGGTGTTTTACAGATAAAATCATGGGCATTTGCCGCCTTCGCCGCCTGAATCACCTCTTCCATGGTGGCATCCTGCTTGGCAAAACGGATATTTGCCAGAATGCTTCCCGAGAACAGGAAGGTTTCCTGCAGCACAACACCAATCTGGGAATGGAGACATTCAATCTGAATATCCCTCAGGTCACAGCCGTCCACGGTAATTTTTCCCTGATCCACATCATAAAGACGCATAATCAGGTTAATCAATGTGGACTTTCCGGTTCCCGAAGCCCCCACCAGACCAATCATCTCCCCGGGCTTCACCTCAAAGCTGATATCCTCCAGCACCGGCTCATAGGTCTGGTATCCAAAGGACACATCCTCAAAGGTAAAGGCTCCCTGAATCTCGAACTGCTTACAGTCTGCCTTATCCGCGAGAGCCGGCTCCTCATCCAGCACATCATAAATACGGTTCAAGCTGGTCACCATCTGCATCACCGCTCTGGGCAGGTGGGTCATCCAGCTTAACGGCCCGTAGAGGTACCCGCTATAGGTTACAAACTGTACCAGCTGACCGATTGTCATCTCACCCTTTAATACATGGACTCCGCCGAAATAGATGGCTATGTACGTTCCGATTCCCAGCAGAAAGGTCAGAATCGGGAAGAAAATCGCCCAGAAGGTTTCGTTTTTCTTCTGGATTACCGCGAACTCTTCTGCCTTACGGGTAAACTTTGCACTCTCCCGCTCCTCTTTTCCGAAGCATTTCACAATACGCATACCGGAAATAATGTCCTGCAAATTACTGCTCAGCTCATCCTCCTTCAGCCACTGCTTGTGGAAAATGGTTCGGATAAAGTGCCAGAAGGCTCTTGTAACCACAAACACCACAACCACAAAAATCAAGGAAAGCAACGTCATCTTCCAGCTGATGACAAACATCATCACAAGCGACACAATCATGGTAAGCAGCGTGGACAGCATATCTCCGAACACATCCTCCATGAAGGTACGGATTTTCTTTGTATCCCGGGCTACCCGGTTCATCAGTTCACCGGGCTTCCGGTTGTTGATAAAAGACAACGACAAAATCTGTATTTTATGATACAGCTTTCTTCTAAGGCTCATACTGATGGACGCGCCCAGCTTCGTACAATTCCAGTAACGGTAAACCTCCATCAGAATTCTTGCCACCAGCAGGAAAAAGGTGATACCGATAAACTGCCACAAATCCCTCATTGTACCGCTTCCGGTTGTCAGCGCATTATCAATAAAGCTTCTCTGCACCATGGGTGAAATCAGATTCACCGCCGCGGTCAGAACCATCAACAGGGAAATCAACAACAGCTTCCCGATAAATTCCCCGCACAGCGCCAGAAACTTTTTCAAAATATCGCTCTTCCCCTCGCAGTAGGGACATTTACTTGTGCCTGGCAGGGCACGTCCGCATTTTTCACAATACTTCTCGTATTCGCGGCTTACGATTTTCTCCGCTGAAGCCGCCATATGCCCTTTTTGCAGCGCACTGATAATGGTTTGTGCTCCACGCACCGCATAGGCCACTCTCACAATATGACGCATGGAAAATCTTGCGGCACAAACCGTTGTACCGTCCTTTAAAAATACAGTTACGATACCGCTGTAAACCTGATGCTCACACTTAATTTTCTCACAATCTGCCAAGGCAAATTCCGCCGCCCTGCGGTTGCCTTTAAGCACTACAAGCCGTTCCTCCGTCACCACAAGAAACGTCTCCTTTGTATAGGAGGTTTCCGCGCTCTTTCCCACGTTGTCAAATTGCAAATCCGTAGGTACGCAATACCAGACAGTCTCACCGTCTTTTAACGCCAGCGTCTTCAGCTGCGGCTCCTCCAATGTATATAACAGTTTCATAATCTTACGCCTTTCCTTTTCCTTAGATGAACAGGTCGAGCTTCTTTCTCTCCATAACGCTCAATGCGTACAAATCGGGAATCTCGTACCGGTTCCCGTCAATATCCGTCACCTGATAACGTACCTCTCCCAGCGCAATCACCGCATCGCCGCCCATGTGGGTGGTAAACCGGCAGTTGCCGAAATCCGTCACCACATGCCAATAGGCATAACCATATTCATCCTTGACATCTAACACCTTTCGGATAACAGGCATGAAATAGCGCAGTTTCACCTGCTCCCTGATCATCTCCTGCTCCTCCTTCTTTAAATCAGTCAATTTCTGAATCAAGCCGATTTCCTTCGCCTTTTCATCTGCCTCACGGATGGAAATATACTCCTCGGGGCTTGTCAGAGGAAAGGTCAGATAAACACCTACGCGCTCGTATTCCTTTCCCCCCGTCTTCAACGCCAGAAAACCGCCGTCCGTCCTTGAAAACACTGCGTTTTCGCTTGTGAGGAAGTTCATCTTCAGCACTTCCTCCGACTCTCTCTTCAAAGCCTCCTCATCGAACTCCTTTAAGTCCAATAAATCGGGCATTGCTCCTTCTTTATTTTCTTTCATATTTCACTCCTATTCTACCCCGCGCATCGCAAGGGCTTTGGTCTGTAATTCACTCAGCTTATAGAAGGTTCCCTTTTTCGCCATCAGCTCCGCATGGGTTCCCGACTCCGTAACCCTTCCCTCGTCCAATACGATCAGATGGGTTGCATTCCGAAGTGTGGAAAGCCTGTGGGCAATGGTCAACACCGTTCTACCCTTTTCCAGCCGCTCCAAGGATTTCTGGATAGACAGTTCCGTCTCAGTATCCACCGCAGAGGTCGCCTCATCCAAAATCAAGATTTTCGGGTCTGCCAAAATAGCCCTGGCAATGGAAATCCGCTGCTTTTCGCCACCGGATAAGGACCGGTTGGAGGCTCCCAAAATTGTATCGTAGCCCTGGGGCATCTTACAGATAAAATCATGTGCACTGGCCTGAATTGCCGCCTGAATGACCTCCTCCCGGGTTGCCTCCGGCCTTGCGTAGGCAATATTTTCCGCAACCGTTCCCATAAATATATAAGTTTCCTGGGATACCATTGCAACATTCTTACGAAGCTCTTTAAAGCCGTATTCCTTTACATTTACGCCATCCACCAGCACCTCACCCTCGCCCGCATCATACAGACGGGAAATCAGGTTTACCAGGGTGGATTTTCCTGCACCGGAGCGTCCCACAATTCCCAGAACCTCACCGGCCTCTACCTTAAAGCTTACGTCCTTCAGAATCGGCTTATTAGGCTCATATCCGAAGGTTACGTTTTTCAGTTCAATTTCGCCCCGAAGCTGCTTAGGACGCAAAGGATTCGGTACCTCCCGCACCTCGGGTACCGCATCGATAATCTCAAACATACGCTGCGCCGAGTTCATGGCATTGGTGTACCAGCGGATGATTCGGGACATAAAATCAAGGGGGCCCTTTAACTGTCCCACATAACCCGCAAAGGTTACCAAAAGACCTACTTCCATGTCCGCGCCGCTGATAATCAGTCCTGCACCGACCGCCCACACAAGAAAGGTCAGTGTATCCTCCACCAGTACATACAGCGCGGTAAACTTACAGTCATACTTTGCAACATCCAGCTCCGCGTCCCGCACTCGCTGGTTGTTCTTGGTAAAACGCTTCATTTCCTGCTGTTCCTGTCCGAACGCCTTCACCACACGGGCTCCGGTAAAATTCTCGTTCATCTGACCGTTCATCCTGCGGTTTGCCCGATGGCGCTTTCCGAAATAATGCCACAGTCTGGGCATCATACGGTAGCTGATATAAAACAGAATGGGCATCAGCACAATGGAGCCTACTGCCAACAGCGGATTTAAAATCAGCATAATCGTGCAGGTTGCAATAATGGTTCCCACGTTAATAAAAAAGTAAGGAATACCATCAATGAAAAAGCTGGAAATCTGATCCGCATCATCGGACACTCTGGTCATCAAACCACCTGTCTGGCGCTTGGAAAAAAAGCTGATGGACAGCTTTCCCATAGAGTCAAACACCTGACTTTTCAGCTTGGAAATTACCTCCGGTGCAATCCTTGCGGTAAAAACACCCTGAATAATACCCAGTGTCTGGATGGAAATCTTGGTCAGCGCCATAGCGATTACCAGCACCAGTAGTGCCGTGATAAAACGGCCCGCCGGAATATGTAACAGTGCTAAAAACTTCTCATCCCTGCTCAACACCTTATCGTAAAGCACGGTACCGCTGAGATACGGCCAAATCAGGTTCAATCCCGCCGTACCCAGATAGCACAACATCATCAGCAGAAGCCGTACCCGGTAGGGCTTAAAATAAGACACCACACGCCACAAAATGGAACGCTTATCCATACACTTGGGACACACCTGTCTTTTCTGGTCAGGGTAAATCATACCGCATTTCGGACAACACTCCTTGCCCCGCTTTACATCCTTATCCTCAGGCTTAATTTCCTCCTGCTTCTTTACCTTATCAAGGAGGCGCACCATGCGCATAAATGCCTCCATTCTCGTATTGGAAAACTGGCACACATACCGCTCCACACCTTCAAGCTTCATCATTAGGATTCCGGTGCTTACCTGTCTGATAACCTCCAGCTTTTCCACCTGTTCCAAATCATACAGCACAAGCGCAGGCTCCTCATCTGCCGCAAGGTCCTCCCTAACGGTCATACTGCTGTAGCCGCCCAGCTTATACTCTCTCTTCTCTGCATAGGGATATTTTGCTACCAAAAGCTTCTTTTCCGTCAGGGCAATCACGGTGTCCGAAAACCGCAACTCCTCATCCAAATCCGCCGTAGCCGCAAAAATCACATCATCCTTCCCGATGCCGTATTTTTTTATTACTTTTATAAAACTACCCGGTAAGTTCATTTCTCCTCCCCTTCTTATTTCCTTCTCCCGAATTATACGTGAATATACAAAGAGTCCGCTTGCGGGCTCTCGCGCCGAGCGCGGTTGCGATAGCAACATCTTCCTCGCCCGCGCGAGTGCGCATCCTTGCGAAGCATTTTGCTTCATAGGAAGGTCTTCCCTATAAAGCAAAAAAAACGGCATGACCTGCAAAATGCATGTCACGCCGCACTAAATCTGAATATTCATGCCGCACTGCCCTTTCACGCTAGGAAAGGCCACCACTCACGCTCCGGGAGACAATACACTGGTTCACATAATTGAAATTGTAAAAATTTTCTGTTCTAAACATGACATTGCCTCCTTTCTTTTTTAATCTAGGTCTTACTATAATCCGATTTTCTCCATATGTCAACACCTGTTTACTACAAATTTTCGAGCAAGATAGTCCATTGTTAAAAAATTCAAACTATATTAAGCTAAATAGAAAGAATTCAAATTATTTGCAGGATACTGCAAGGAAACAGGAGGGTTTATGGGAAATTACAAAAACTTTGATCTCGTAGTGTATTTTATTGCACAGGGCGTTGCAGAAACCACCCGTGAGAAATTGCAAAAAGAACTGGACTTTTTCAAGCAGTACATGCGTCTGGATAAAGTATATCTGGAACCCTACCGGGACGGCGTTTTCGCTACCGAGGAACAGCTTCGTATGTGCAAAGAGGTTTTTGAACAGAACGGTGTGCGCACTGCCGGCGGCATTACTACCACCATGCCCCACATGGAAGGCCATGTAAAGAAACAGCGTATGTTTAACACTCTCTGCTATAACGATACGGAAATGATGTCTCTCTTAAAGCAGGTTTCCGAGCTGAATGCAAAAGTATTCGACTCCTTTATTCTGGATGATTTTTATTTTACCAACTGTACCTGTGATAAATGCCGTGAAGGAAAGCGTAAGTATAATGCGGAGAACGGCATCACCGACGGCAGCTGGCAGGCATACCGTACCCATCTGATGTACGAGGCCTCCAAGGAGTACGTCATCAATCCTGCCAAGGCGATTAACCCCGACTGTAAAATTACGATTAAATATCCCAACTGGATGGAATCCTATCAGGA
>JAZQCX010000096.1:0-29053 GCA_045546495.1 Acetatifactor sp.
GACTTCCCCCCTCAGAGGTTGCGCTCCTTTGCGAAGATACGCCTTTACCTTTTCTCCGTACAGGAAGGGATCATTTCCCCGTACAATTCCCCATTCCATCAACAGTGCTGCGCTCCCCGATACAATGGGTGTGGCAAATGAGGTTCCCGTAAACGCTGTGTATCCGCCGTATACATCCGGCGCACGCACCCCCACCCCCGGTGCAACTAAGTCCGGCTTCACCAGCCCCGCCGTCACTACACCGATTGTTCGTTCCAAATCCGCATAACCCCTGCCGGAAAAATCCGCATAAGAATCATAAACACTGTCATATGCACCCACTGTAATCACCTTGGCTGCCGTAGAAGGAATCGTTAATGTCACATCCGGCGTGGAACGGAAAAACCCCGTTCTGGTACTTCTCGTTGCCGCAGATGCCAGATAAAAGTAATAATTTCCCGTAACAATTTCCACCGGCTCCAGCCGAAAGCTCCAGACACCACTTCCCACATAGGGCTTCCCCACCGGTATCATTTCCAAATAAATCTCCTGCGCCGCCGCATAGGGTGTTGGCTCTCCAATGTAAATCAACGCTTCCGTCTGTTCCAACCGCAGGACATATTTTCCCTGTGCCACACCACCCGGCAACTCCGCCTCCTGTCCCCCCGGGGAGCGTAAGAATATTCGATAAACATCGCTATAATTTTTCCAAAGCTGAATACTCAGCGAGGGTTCATATTCTGCCACCGCCAGCTCTATTACCGCCGGGCGAAAGGCCGTAGCGGGCTGCCGCACGCCGATGCCTCCTCCGTTTCCCGCCGGACGCCCTTGTATCCCCGAAGTTCCGTCGGCTACTCTCTCCAGCGTTCCTGCTATATGTCCGTCACTTGCTCCCTCATTACCGCTCCCCACACAAACCACCGTACGTCCGATTTCCGCCGCATTGTCCAAAAAACGCTCCAGCAACGAGCTTCCGTCATGGGCTCCATAGCTGTTTCCAAAGCTCAAATTTACTACAAGAGGCATCCGAAGCTCTTCTGCTTTTCGCAACGCCCATGTAACGCCCCTCATGATTTCGGTAGTTCTTGGAAAGGATGTGGCATCCGGTGTGCCCAGCTTTACAATCAGAAGTTCGGCACCCGGTGCCACGCCGCGATAGGTGTCTGCACCTGCCGCAATCCCCGCCACCGCCGTACCATGCCCGCTGGTATCCATTCCCACAAAAGGGATGGATTGTGTTCCGTTTCCCGCCTGCAGCACGGCATCAATCTGTTCGCTGTCCCATTCTACCCCCTGTTCAAAGCCCTCCGGCGGGTTCCACGGCTTATCCTGCCCAAAGTCCGTGACCGGTCCGTTTATCCCGTTCTGCAAAAAACCTACCGGAGTATCCTGCGCCCTCCGAAAGCTTTGATCCCACAAATACCGTATTCTTGTACTGCCATCTGCCTTCCGAAACACCGGCAACCGGTAATCTATTCCGCTGTCCAGCACCGCGATCAGAACGCCTTCCCCGGACAGCGAAAAATCCCGCCCGGTCACCTGTACAATACAGGATTCCTGCGCGGGATCCGTCACCTGATAAAAATATCTTTTAGGCTTTTCCACATATTCAATTTCTTCCAGCTCCGCTACCGCTTCCACCAGCTGCTCCGGCACGGTTAAAATCGCATATCCAGCAATCAGATACTCTATTTCCACTCCCAGAACCGTCAACTGTTCCAGCCTTCCGTGATACTTTACAATCACTTCCCATGTTCGGCCGACACTCTGAAACCCCACATTCAGCTGTTCCGTCTGCTCTCTGGTTTCCTCCGGGGTCTGCAATGCCAACTGCAGCAATTCCTCCAGCTTTTGATTCATGAAACACTCCGCATATTTGCTCGCTGAAATATATGCTGCTTCATGATACTTCATGACTGTGCACATTAATACATGCCGAACAGGCCCGTCCTATATCTGAGTCGCACAGGATAACCCCGGCTTTGTACGCACCGTACAAAACAATTCATCCGACAAAGCACCTATAACAATTATTCCGCGTAGAACACCTTCAGCATATCCACAGCGTACTTTGTATCCTTCACGCCCGCTGTCTCCACCGCAGAATGCATGGAAAGCTGCGGCAATCCGATATCCACACTGGAAATAGACACATGGGCAGTCGAAATATTACCCAATGTACTTCCCCCAAGTATATCCGAACGGTTCGCATAGCTCTGGCAGGGTACCTTTGCCTTTTCACACAGCTGCTTCAGCCTTGCCGCCGAAATCGCATCCGTGGCATATTTCTGGCTGCCGTGATACTTTATTACAATCCCGCCGTTTAAGTAGGGTCTGTTGGTAGGGTCTGCCTTCTCCGGATGGTTGGGATGCACCGCATGGGCATTGTCCGCAGAAATCAGAAAGCTTCCCGCTATCATACGCAGGTAATCGCTTCTGCTCAGTCCGCCCGCCTCCGCAATCCGCCAAAGCGTATCCTCCAAAAGCGTGGAATCCGCCCCCTGCTTGGTACCGCTTCCAACCTCTTCATTGTCAAACACCGCACACACGTTGATATAATCCGTTGGAGCACTCTCCGAAAAAGCACTCACTGCCGCGTAAACGCACTGCAGATCATCCAATCTGGGAGACAGTACAAATTCGCCGTTCTCCCCAAGGAGTCTCCCCTTTTCTCTGGGATAAAGGAACAGGTCATGGGAAAGAATGTCCTCCTTTTTCACGCCTGCTGCCTTCGCTACCAGCTTCATAAAGGCTTCCGACTTCTTCCCCTCGCTGCAATCTGCAAAAAGGGGCAGCATATCTGTCTGCGGATTGTATTCCACGCCTTTATTCATATCCCGGTTCATGTGAATCGCCACATTGGGAATTACCAGCAAATCCTTATCCACGTTAACAAGAACGCTTTCTGTGCTTTCGCCGCGGCGCACCACCAAACGTCCTGCTACGGAAAGTGCTCTGTCCAGCCACGTTGAAAGAATCATACCGCCGTATTTCTCCGTATTCAGTCTGATATAATGCTCCTCTACCGTAAGTTCCGGCGACTCCTTAATCTTAAAGGTAGGGGAATCGCTGTGGGCTGCTGTAATATGAAATCCCTTTGCCGCTTTTTCAGGCATCCGAAAAGCAATCAGGGCAGACTCATTTCGCACTGCATAGTACCCGCCGCCGGGCAGAATCTCCCAGTCTTCGGTTTCCGAAAGCTCCGTAAATCCCTGCGCATTCAGTCTCTTTTTTATGTTATCCACTGCATGGAAACAGCTGGGACTCTTCTCGATAAATTCCAGCATTTCCTTTGCGCTCTTGCGATATTCCTTCATTTCGATTCTCACCTTTCCCACTGCCGTTTTCCGCTTACCCATTTTCACGGTTTGGTTTTAAGCTGCCCGGCAGCTCATGCTTGATTTTATCCTCCACGGAAATTTCCGCTCCCAACTGCACCTCAATCACTTTCAACTCCGTATCGGCAAATATGGTGTGTTTACAACCCGCCGGCAGGGAAATTACATCTCCGGCCGCTACCGGACGCTCTTCGTCGTCTATCACAACCCTTCCGCTACCGCTTACAACGTTCCAAACCTCATCGCGGCTTTCATGACTGTGATAATGCAGTCCGTGTCCCGGCAAAAGCGCAACCTTAATGGTCATACTTCCCTCCTGGACATCCAGCACCGTAAAGCTCCCCCATGACTTCTCCGCATACATAACCTGTCCGGTCATTTCATCTACAAAGGGCTTAATATAGCTGCTTTGCTCCTTATCGGAAATCAAAATACCGTCCCCGCTTGCCGCTACAATCATATCTTTACATCCCATGCACAAAATGGGAATATTCAATTCATTAACCACATGCGTATTTTCGCAGCTCTCATTCATAATCACCTTACCGAGACTGTTTGATTCCATTGCCTCGGAAAAAGTGTTCCATGTACCTAAGTCCTTCCACATACCGCTGTAGCGAAGTACCTGAATTGCAGTCTCCTGCTCTACTACCGCGTAGTCAAAGCTGATTTTTTTCTGCTTTCCGTAACTTGTATACAAGTCCCTATAATCCGAAAACGCCAGCTGCTCATGGGCCTTTTTAAGCAAATAGCCCAGCTTACACCCAAAAACACCGCCGTTCCAGAGTGCTCCCTGCTGCAAATATCTTCTTGCAGTTTCTGCATCAGGCTTCTCTTGAAATGCCGACACCCTGCTAACCTTCTCCTTATCCGCAGGAATGATGTAACCGTACTTTTCGCTGGGATAAGTAGGCTCCATCCCCATCAGGGTTAAATTTGCACTCTCCTGCTCCACAAGCTTTGCAAGCTCTCCAAGCGCTTCGAAATAGGGCAACTCTACATACGGGTCCACCGGACAAATTACCACAGGTTCCTCCTCCGGAACTCTTTTCACGTCCCTCAAAAAAGCCGCCGCAAGACAAATCGCCGGAAAGGTATCTCTCCTGTCCGGCTCCACACAAATATTTACCTTATCGCCCAACTGATTTTTAATAGCGCTTACCTGCTTCATACCTGTGGCTATGGTAATCGCCGCCTTAGGATCTACCGTAGTAATCTGACGGTACACCCTCATAATCATGGACTCCGGCTCCCCGTCCGTTCCGGGAAGCATTTTAATAAACTGCTTCGAGCGGATATCATTGGATAGCGGCCACAGCCGTTTCCCGCTTCCACCCGACAGTAATATAATCTGCATGTTAATCTCCATTCCGAGAACGCTTTGGTTCGAGAACACGCACAACCGAAATTCTCACAGGCAATCTTTGTTGTCGCATCAGGGCTAATTTATGACGTTCTCAGCACAATTTATCGTATAAAAACAGCATACCAGTCGTCCGCAACGTTACCGCTCCGCTCTGGTCGGATTATTTAAGAAATCCTCATAGGCAAGACGTACTCCGTCCTCCAGTTCGGTGGTATAATGATACCCTAAAGACTCCAGCTTACTCACATCCAAAAGCTTTCTGGGGGTTCCGTCCGGCTTTGTGGTATCCCACTTGATTTCACCCTCGTAGCCCACTACTTTCGCAATCAGCTCAGCCAGTTCCTTAATTGTCAGTTCTTTACCTGTTCCGAGATTTACCGTCTCGTTTCCGCTGTAAGTGTTCATCAGGTAAACACAGGCATCTGCCAGATCACCCACATATAAAAATTCTCTCAGCGCAGAACCTGTTCCCCAACAAACCACTTCCTTCGCGCCGCTCTCCTTCGCCTCATGGAAACGACGAATCATGGCAGGCAGCACGTGACTGTGGGTGGGATGATAATTATCATTAGGGCCGTACAGGTTTGTAGGCATCACACTGATATAATCTGTTCCGTACTGACGGTTTAAGTATTCACAATATTTCAAACCGGAAATTTTTGCAAGGGCATACGCCTCGTTTGTCTTCTCCAGTTCAGAAGTCAAAAGACAGCTCTCCTTCATGGGCTGCGGTGCCATGCGGGGATAAATACAGCTGCTGCCCAAAAACAACAGCTTCTTACAGCCATTCTGCCATGCGGAATGAATCACATTCATTTCCAGAATCATGTTATCATACATAAAGTCTGCAAGAGCCTGACTGTTTGCCATGATACCGCCCACCTTTGCAGCAGCCAGAAATACATAGTCCGGCTTTTCCTCGGCAAAGAACTTCTCCACCGCATCCTGTCTGCATAAATCAAGCTCACTGTGGGTTTTTGTAATAATATTGGTATACCCGTTTTTCTCCAGTGCACGGCAAATGGCACTTCCTACCATACCTCTATGCCCTGCAACATAGATTTTCGCATTTTTTTCCATCATCGATTTATTTCTCTTTCTTTCAACAACCTGCTCCTTATTTCCGCTTTCGCAGGTCTATTTTCTCCGGCTTTCGCAGTGCCCTATGCCCGCAATTTTGCTTCTCGTTTTGCAAGCTCCAAATCATGCTCAGCCATAATGCGACAAAGCTCCTGATAGCTTGTCTTCTGGGGATTCCAACCCAGCACGGTTCTCGCCTTGGTCGGGTCACCCAGCAGATTTACTACATCCGTAGGACGATAGAAGTCGCGGCTCACCTCTACAAGCACCTTTCCGGTAGCCTTGTCGATACCCTTCTCCCCGATGCCTTCCCCCTGCCATTCCAGTTCAATTCCTACATAATGGAAGGCAAGCGTAGTAAACTCACGCACCGTATGCTGCTCACCCGTAGCAATGACAAAGTCCTCCGGCTTTTCTGCCTGAAGCATCAGCCACATACACTCCACGTAATCCTTCGCATACCCCCAGTCACGCAAGGAATCCAGATTGCCCAGGTAAAGCTTTTCCTGCAAGCCGCATGCGATACGACCTGCTGCCAGGGTAATCTTTCTGGTAACAAAGTTCTCGCCTCTGCGCTCGGATTCATGGTTAAAGAGAATACCGTTCACCGCAAACATATCATAAGCGTCACGGTACTCCTTTACAATCCAGAAGCCGTACTGCTTCGCCACCGCATAGGGGCTGTAAGGATGGAACGGCGTATTTTCGTTCTGAGGAACCTCCTCCACCTTACCATACAGTTCCGAGGTAGATGCCTGATAAATACGGCACTTATCCGTCAGGCCAACAATACGCACCGCTTCCAGAACCCGCAGAACGCCGAGCGCATCCACATCACCGGAGTATTCCGGTGCATCAAAGCTCACATGCACATGGCTCTGAGCCGCAAGGTTATAAATCTCGTCCGGCTTCACTTCACTCACAACGCGAATCAGACTGGAGGAATCGGACAAATCTCCCTCATGCAAGCGAATCAGATTATCCGCAATCAGATGATCGATTCTTGCTGTATTGCTGACAGATGCACGGCGCACGATTCCATGCACCTCATAGCCCTTTTCCAGAAGAAACTCTGCCAGATAAGAGCCGTCCTGTCCCGTGATTCCCGTAATCAATGCTTTTTTCATAAATAATCTCCATTCCGAGAACGTTCTGCCCTGAACTTCTTCCCACAAATCTACCCGTTGTTTTCTGCTCCCACAACCGGCTCAGTGTCAATGTCCTCAATAAAATCTTTCAAAATACTCTTCCTAACGATAAATAATATCTCCGGCCAGCTTATCAGCAAGCTCTTTTCCGCAAAGAGCCTCGATAATTGCAAGGCTGAATTCAATAGCCGTTCCCATACCGCGGGAGGTAATCACATTCCCTGCAACCGCTACCGGTTCAAAGGTTACTTCCGCACCCTCCAAGTGACTTTCAAAGGAAGGATAGCAGCATGCCTTCTTTCCCTTCAAAACACCTCTATGTCCCAGCACACTGGGAGCCGCACAGATTGCTGCCAGATACTTACCGGATGCCTGAAACGCATCCACCTGTGCCATCAGTCCCTCATGGGCCTCCAGATTTCTCGTCCCCGGCATGCCGCCCGGCAGAATCAGCATATCATATTCATCAAAGTCAGCCTCTTCAAACAGCTTATCCATAGCCACATCAATTTTATGTGCTCCCTTAACGGTTTTCTCTCCCGTAACGGAAACCATATCGATTTCCAGCTTTGCCCTGCGGCACATATCCACAACGGTCAACGCCTCAATCTCCTCATAACCCTCTGCAAAGAAAATAGCTATTTTGCTCATTTTAAGTCCCCCTTTTAAACTTTTATCATAGATACACTGTTTTTAGCAATCATTTTTAGTATACACATTTATCCTAAATATTTCAACAAAATTGAGCATTTCGTTGTTTTCCCATAGCAACCCGCATCAATCTGTGGTATAATGTGAACAGCGCAAAAGAAAAGCAAGCGGCGCGCAGCGACATTTGCTTTTCTTGCGCGTTCAACGAGCAAACGGTCTGCGCAGCAGACACTCAGCACGAAGTGCGCGTTTGCGAGTGCAACAGGAAAACCGTCACGAAGTGCGCGTTTGCGAGTGCAATGAAAAGAAGCATAAGAAAGTAGACACTACACCATGGAAATCGAAAGAAAATTCACCTTAAAAAAACTTCCCGAAAATCTGGAAAGTCATCCTTTTCATCACATTGAACAGGCTTACTTAAATATCTCCCCGGTTATCCGCGTCCGCCGGGAAGACGATAACTTCTATCTTACCTACAAGGGCAGCGGTATGATGGCAAGAGAGGAGCACAATCTCCCGCTCACCAAGGAAGCCTATTACCACCTTCGGGAAAAGGCGGACGGCAATATCATTTCCAAGAAGCGCTATCTGATTCCCCTGGTAGACCCTGTGTTCCGGGAAGGTTTTCGCACTCCCCCGTCCGGCTACCAGCTGACCATCGAATTAGATGTATTTGAAGCACCGAATCCTTCTCTGATTCTGGCAGAGGTGGAATTCGGCAGCAAGGAGGCTGCAGAGGCGTTCATCCCCCCCGATTGGTTTGACGAAGATGTTACCTACTGCAAAGAGTACCATAACTCCTACATGGCACTTCAGTCTTAAACAATACAAATTGCTTATAAATTGAAACGAGGCTTTCGTACAATCCTTCTCCATGAAGCATCTCTACGAAAACCTCGTTATTTTACGTCCTCTATATAGTCTTCTATACACCATTCACAGCTAAAAATTGCTTACAGCCTGTCTGTCAGGCAGCTCAACCTTTTGGTAATCGGTGCACCCAAAAACTTATTCATCCCCCATCCCAGCGCAGCAGATATCACAACCACTATAAAATACTTCACCAGCCAGTTTAAGATTATTCCCTCCCATATCTGTGGTACAATCTCGTCATATACGGAAATCCAAAGATGATGAAACAGATATATAGGGAAAGAATTCTTTCCAATAAACCGGAATACCGGGTTATCCAATATAGGGCAGGTATGCATCTTCTGACTTATAAGCAACAGAAAAAAGGCAATCCCCCAAAATGTATACCCGCTTACTCCCAGGATATAATTGTATTCCAACACAAGGCCGCCTATTAAGCACAACGAAACAAACATAAGGATATACGAAAAACCGCATCTGTTTCTAATTCTCTCAGTCAGCTTCGCCTTATCAATGAAAAAGAAAAATATGCCCAGCAACAAAACCGGTAATTGCCCCACAATCCAAAATGTTCCGAAAAATGCACTATAAATATAAGCATCCGGACCATTGGCTGTTACATGGGTTCCCATTACACCCATTGCCCAACAGAGAAAGATTCCTACTGTGAAAGCCATCACCGCCTTCTCCAGTGAATTTATTAGCCGATGCAGCAGAGGTACCAGTATATAAAATATCGCCAATACCCCCAGATACCACTCCACACCTACAATACTGTTCGCATGATAAGGTGACAATCCATGCAAAAACAACAAGTGAGAGAGTATATTCCATCCTGTCACTTCACCCACCGTTCCCAGCCAATAAGAATGCCCGCCTACATAAAGCAGCCACCCCACAACCGCCAAATAATAAAGCGGAATCAATCTGACAAACCTTTTTGCCACCCACTTCACAATATCTTTTCTTGTTGTCGCTCCGTCTTTCCGGAGGCTATCATACGATACAAACGCAAGGTATGCCGATATCAGAAAGAATATTTGCACACCATACTTCCCGGCCGCTCCTATCTTTCCCAATACAGACGGCAACTTATCGCCACCGCTATGTATCATCACAACTCCACACATGGCCACACCCTTTAATGCATCAATCCATGTTTGTCTGTCCGATGCTCTTTCCCTCCGCATTCTCATCGCCCCGCACTTACCTCTCCTTGTTTCTCCGCGAAAACCTCTTGTGCAAAAAGAGCCTCAACCATCGTAAACTCTCAAAGGTTGGGGCTCCCTATTGTGGCTTGCAACCACTCATTTTCCTGCGGATAACAGGACTTGAACCTGCACGTCGTAGACACCAGAACCTAAATCTGGCGCGTCTGCCAATTCCGCCATATCCGCGCATCTGCGGCGAAGAATCACCGCAGGACATATGAATTATATCTTTTTTCCTATCTCCTTGTCAACCTCGATTTCACCGCTTCCGCGTCATCGACACCAATTTCTTAACTATACGTTTTCCCCGCGGCGAATCAGGCTCCCTGCGCCTCTCTCTTTTCACCGATGTGACTAATAATATTGCGGTTAATCCGAATCAGGAAGAATGTACTCATACCGACGCTGGCAAGCTCTGCAATCGGGAAGGACCACCAAATCAGGTTCACGTTACCGCTCAGGGAAAGCAGATACGCCGCCGGCAGTAAAACACAAAGCTGTCTGGCAATAGACACCATCATACTGTAAACGCCGTTTCCCAACGCCTGGAACACACTTCCCACTACGATACAGTAGCCCGCAAAACAAAAGCTTAAACAAATGGTACGCAGAGCGGGAATTCCGATTTCCAACAGTTCATCCGTAGCGTTAAAGAATCCGATCAGTTGTCCCGGAATCAGCTCCATAACAGCGAGCCCGATCAGCATGATGGAAACTGCATATACGATGCTTATTTTCATGGTTTTCAAAACACGTTCCCTGCTGCCCGCTCCGTAATTATAAGCAACAATAGGAACCATACCGTTATTCAGTCCGAACACCGGCATAAAGATAAAGCTCTGAAGTTTGAAATAAATGCCGAATACCGTCTGCGCCGCACCGAAGGCCTCTAAAATCAGGTTCATGCCATAGGTCATAACAGAGCCGATTGCCTGCATAACAATAGAAGGAATTCCTACCCGATAAATGTTTCCGATAAGTCGTCCGTCCGGGCGGAAATGCCGGAAAGAAATCGAAATTTCCTTATTCACCTTCAAATTAAAAACAATCGCCAAAACAGCCGCCACAATCTGACCCACAACAGTTGCAATTGCTGCTCCTGCCACGCCCATCTTCGGAACACCGAAGAGTCCGAAAATCAAAATGGGGTCCAGCATCAGGTTGATTACTGCACCAACACCTTGGGTAATCATGGCATAAAAGGTTTGTCCCGTGGACTGCAGCAGACGCTCAAAGGTTACCTGCATAAAGACACCGATACTCGCCACACAGCAGATTGTCAAGTATACTGTACCGTACTCTCTTACCTCCGGAATGTCAGTCTGGCTGGCAAAAAAGGGACCGCTGAAAAAAATTCCAATCAACGCAAACGCAATGTAACTGAGCACCTCGATAAAAATACCGTTCCGCGCAATACTGTTCGCCTTTTCAAAGTTTCTTTCCCCAAGCGTCTTGGACAAAAACGCGTTGATACCTACAGATGTTCCGCCGGCCACCGCAATCATCAGCGTCTGGATGGGAAACGCCAGCGATACCGCGCGCAGGGCATACTCACTGATTTCCGATACAAAAATACTGTCCACAATGTTATAAAGTGCCTGTACCAGCATGGAAATCATCATTGGTAAAGACATGGTTATCAATAGTTTATTGACGGGCATTACACCCATTTTATTCTCCTGTTGAACTGCTTTTTCTTTCATAAAATCTCCTCCGTTCCTCACACATAAGCAGATACCCTACATTTTTTCGTATTCCGCAGCAGATTCCGTTTTGCAGAAAAAACTGCGCATTTATTATCCCGCAAGACTCCATATAAAGCAAAAAAATACCTATTTACCGGCATACGCCACTAAACAGGTACCTTCTCAATGAGACATGGGGGATTCGAACCCCCGACACCTTGATTAAAAGTCAAGTGCTCTACCGACTGAGCTAATATCCCATATCTTTGTATATCCGAAAAACTCGTCATACATAAAAAAACAGCAGGGCTAGCTGGATTCGAACCAGCGTCTGCAGCAGTCAAAGTGCTGTGCCTTACCGCTTGGCGATAGCCCTGTACATGACACCAAGCGTGTCATACGACACATCTTTTGTGAAAGGGTGGATAAAGGGATTCGAACCCTTGGCCTCCAGAGCCACAATCTGGCGCGCTAACCAACTGCGCTATACCCACCATAGAACTTCCGCAGCAAAGCTGCAATGTGCCCGAAGGGATTCGAACCCCCGACCCACGGCTTAGAAGGCCGTTGCTCTATCCAACTGAGCTACGGACACACAAATCAGTTCAAAACAAACCGACGAAGCATATTTTAACTGATTATTGTCTGCTTGTCAACAGTTTTTGACTAAAAAGTATACTTGCCGAAAAAATACCGATTCGAAGCAAATCTTGACATTCTTTGTCGTTCATCTTACAATACACTCATATTCTCAATTTCTATTTTCAACCAGTCTTTATTTCATAGATTATCACTAAAGGATCTCTTATTCTGCCCCACCTTGCTTTTTTTAATTCTTTTATCTAAATTTTCACCAAAAATTTCACCATGATATTCGTGCACCTTGACAGCTTAATAAGGCTTTACACCACTCATTCGTTATGATATAGTATAAATCCACAGAAGGGGGCGATACCATGGCCGACAAAGAACTCTTGGAGCTGATATTGCACGAAGTGACTTGTGTCAGAACAGACGTTACCGAGCTGAAAACTGAAATGAAGGAAGTTAAAGCTGACATCGCGGAACTGAAATCTGATGTTGCTCAGCTGAAATCCGAAATGAAGGAGGTTAAGGCTGACATTGCGGAACTGAAATCCGATGTTGCTCAGCTGAAATCCGATGTTGCTCAACTGAAGACTGACGTCGCAGAGTTGAAAGAAAATGTTGCTGTGCTCAATACTGACGTCGCAGAGCTGAAAGAAAATGTTGCTGTGCTCAATACCGGCTTCACCATCCTTAATACTAAAGTTACCGCGTTACAGTCTGACATGTCCGATATGAAACTGACTTTCGAAAACGAAATTCGTGTAAACATCCGACGCGTAGCAGAAGGTCATCTTGATTTATCAAGGAATCTCCACGAAGCAATGAAACCCAGCAATGAAGTCGAAATGTTATCAATTCGGGTTCATATATTGGAATCCGAAATGAAAGAAGTAAAACAGAGAATTTCATAACACACAAAAAAGGTGTAAGGTCTTGTTAAGCTGTTAAGACCTTACACCTTTTCCATCGGGGTGACAGGATTCGAACCTGCGACCCCCTGGTCCCAAACCAGGTGCTCTAGCCAAGCTGAGCCACACCCCGAAATAATGTAATTACGCACCCTTCAATGCTCGCTTATTATATGACACTTCTCCGCACATTGTCAAGAAGCTGCAATTTGTCACTTAGCACTGTTGTCCCTCGCGGATTTACCGTACAAAAATGGAGTTGCTACCGTCTAAAAAGGAGTGTTTCCCTCGAAAAACAGTGATTTTTCACGATAAAACGCCGTTTTGAGGTGGGGATTCTCCGTTTTTGTACGGTAATTCTCCATTTTTGTACGGTAATTGTACTTTTGGGGACGGTAAAGCACACATTCTACGAAAACAGCGGGTCATCCTCCACATACTCTATCCGCATATCCAGCTCACCCTTTTCGCCCACTTCCATAACTGCATACGAGGGTAGTCTGCCTTCCTGACGGGGATAGCCGAGGCTGCCGGGGTTGATGGCTATCACATCGCCGTCCCTGTCTATTACCGGGCGATGGGTATGCCCGTAAATGACAATGTCCATTCTCCGCGCAAGCGCCTCCCGCTTGATATGTTCATTTCCCATGGATACGTAATAATTATGTCCGTGGGTCACCCATACGCGGTAGGGACCGATTTCCAGTTCCAGTTCCCTTGGCAAATAGGAAAAGAAATCGTTATTTCCCAGCACAATATTTACCGGGCATTCTACACTTTCCGTCAATGCGTACTCACTTCCTTCCGCATCGCCGCAATGTATGACCATATCCGGCTTTATCTTCTCTGCCACACGAAAGTAATTATCATTTCTTTTGTGCGTGTCGCTTACCACTAATATCTTCATACGTTCCGTAATTCCTCTTTCATCAGTTCCAAAGCTTTTCCGCGATGGCTTATGCGGTTTTTCTCTTCTGCCGTCATTTCTGCGGTAGTTTTTCCCATCTCGGGAACGTACAGAATCGGGTCATAGCCAAATCCGCCCTCTCCCTTTTCCTCGTAGCCGATTCTTCCCTCAATGGTTGCCCTTGTGGTCAGCTCCCGCCCATCCGGCAGAACTGCCGCGATGGCGCACACGAATCTCGCCGTACGCTTCTCATCCGCCACACCATCCAACCTGCTAATCAGATTCGCATTCTTTACACTGTAGGGGGTATCCTCTCCCATATATCTTGCCGAAAAGACACCGGGCTCTTTATTCAGATAATCAATCTCCAAGCCGGAATCATCCGCCAGTACAATCGCATCTGTATTTTCCGCTACTGCTCTTGCCTTAATCAGCGCATTCTCTTCATAGGTGGCACCGTTTTCCTCGATATCCAGTGTGATGCCCGCCTCTTTCATGGAAAGAATCTCCATTCCCAAATCTGCCAAAATCGCACGGATTTCCCGCATCTTACCTGCGTTTCCCGTAGCAAATACAATTCTGCTCATCCGTTATCTCCTCGTTTACTGCTTTTACGATACCTCTTTCCATGTATCATAACAGCTTTTTATCGCTTCATTCCTCTTGGTACAACAGGATTTTGTTGCACTTTATTTCGCTGTTGTATTTTGATTTCTTAGTATATCACACGCTTCATTTATTGCAGACACAATACCGTCTGCCAGCTTTTCCCGGTAAGTATCCCTACTAAGTAAAGCCTCCTCCTTGGGATTCGATAAATAGCCCATGGACAGTCGGATGCCGCGGGTTTTCAGTTGCGTCAGAAAGCTGTCTTCCTCCGCGCCAAAAATTCCCACTGCCCTGTTGCTGGTGGAAATCGCAACTGCTTTCGTAAATACATCGGCCATATTTGCGTTACCGAAATCAGGGAAAAAGTACTCCTCGTTATAGCTGCTCTTTATTCCATAGCTTTCCCCATTCCCATCATCCGTCTCTAATCCAAGGCGGATATATAAATCCGGCTCCACTTCCTCCACAAACCGGCCTCTTTCCTCCTCCGAAACCGATTTATCTTCTGCTCTTGTCAAGTAAAGCCGCACGTCTGTCGCAGAAAACTTCTTCTGTACCTGCTTTGCCACCTGCAACGTAACATCCTTCTCAAAAAGCGACTGGCCTGCACACCCGTTATCATCACCACCGGCCTCCGGATCCAATACCACTATAAACCGGTAAAGCTCCTCCGGCTCATAACAGGCAATCGTCAAAACCTTACCTTCCATGGTACTCTTGTATTCCATCACATGATCCATCTGAAATTTCAAAAGGATTCCATTTTCCTGCGGTTCACAGCAACCCTCCAGAATCGGGACGGTGTCCCCGCTGATTTCACTCTCCGAATAAAACTCCATGGCCTCATTCTGGATGTAAATGCGAAGCTCCTTATCCATATAGCGGTTTTCCATCACAACCTGCTCCGGCTTAACCCCATCCGGCAACGGAACCTGAAAGCTGTTTTCCTTGGCATAAGTCCTTCTCAGCTTCAGTTCAACGTCATGTATTGTATGTCCCTCCGAATCGCTGCCTTGGGCAAGGGTGGTCTCCTTTTGGGAAACATCCGCGATAACAATCGTTTTATTTGTAGCAAAATAAAGCATCCCTATCATGCAGCCCACGCATAGCGTAGTCCACATATATAGGGTCAGCCTCCAATTTCTGCTCTGCTGCTTTATTGCGGTATTTACATCACTCATGATTTCTTCCGTTCTTCGGCGGTTTGGGACCTAAAAACTGGTAATAGTAGGTCTTCATCATTCCGTTATAAATCTTTCTGTTTCTGTCAGCCTTTCTTCCCATATCCTGTTCCGCGTTTTCATATGCAGTAATCATATACAGGCTCCAGGAATCCAAAGCCTTAAACCGCTCGGCAATCGTCTTGTACAACGCCGGCATCTCGTTCTTGTCCTGCAACCGCTCACCATAGGGCGGATTGGTAATCAAAAATCCGTACTTCTTGGGATGACTCAAATCAGCCACGCTTCTGCGCTGAAAATGAATCAGCTTGTCCACGCCTGCAAGCTTCGCATTTTCTCTCGCAATGGACACCATATAATCATCGATGTCATAGCCCTGGATATCGGTTTCCACAGATAAATCCACCATTTCACGCGCTTCATCCATGGTATCGTACCAATTTCTCTTTTCGATGATGTGCCCCCAATTCTCCGCGGTAAAGCTTCGATTCATGCCCGGAGCCATTCCTGCCGCCATCATCGCTGCTTCAATGGGAAATGTTCCGCTACCGCAGAAGGGATCCACAAGAATTCTATCTTTATTCCAGGGCGTCAGCATAATCAGCGCTGCCGCAAGATTTTCCGCAATGGGAGCCTTCGCCGTCAGCTTACGATATCCTCGTTTATGTAAAGATTCACCGGTACTGTCCAAGCCTACCGTCACTTCATCTTTCATCAGGAATACCCTAATCGGAAAGCTTTCTCCCTCCTCCGAAAACCAGTTGATTCCGTAAACTCCCTTTAACCGTTCCACCATGGCCTTCTTCATAATGGACTGAATATCGGATGGACTGAACAGCTTCGACTTTACGCTGGCTGCCTTCGCCACCCAGAACTTGCCGTCCGAAGGGATATATTCCTCCCAAGGAAGACTTTTTGTCCCCTGAAACAGTTCTTCAAAGGTCTCTGCATGAAAACTGCCGATTTTAATTAAAATACGCTCTGCCGTACGCAAAAAAACATTTGCACGACACAATGCTTCCTCGTCGCCGAAAAAAGTTACCCTTCCGTCCGCAACCTCGGTAATATCGTATCCCAAATCATCAATTTCTCTCTTTAAAACAGACTCCATGCCAAAATGACACGGAGCTATCAACTCAAATTTTCGCATATTTCCCTCATATTCTTCGCAAAGTGCCTCTGTTCCTGCACTATACGCGACCTCTTTAGTATACAATTTTTTTCAAAATATGTAAATAGGGACGCACGCTGCGTCCCTATCCGTCGAATCTTAGTAATTCTTGTTCTGATCCTGATTCTTGTTCTTATTCTGGTTCTTGTTCTGGTTGTTGTTCTGATTGTTGTTCTGATTCTGGTTGTTATTCTGGCTGTTCTTGCAGTTATCAGCGTTGTTTGCATTATTGAACTTATTGTTGTCCATTTTAATCTCCTCCTGTTTGTTTTCAGTTACAGGAGTAGTATGTCAAAAGTAACAAAAAAAATACTAAAATTTTGTTAGTACTTTGGTACTAAAGTGTATTGCTTTATTTTTCATTCGTGTTATAATCATAAATGTAAAGCAAAATCTTCATTGATTTGCTTACACCCCTTATATAATATATACTCCCCTCATCACGAGCCGTCGGTCCCCCCCGATGGCTCGTGAACTTTTATCCTAACCTTTTCGGCTTGCTACTTTGAAAAAAACTTAATCACATAAAGCACCAGACCCACCACTAAAATAATGGGAGCTGCAAAAAGCAGAATACGAAATACAATCGCCAAAAGCGCAAGAACAACGACCGCAAATATTACAAGCCAAACCCAACCGGGAACACCGCTCACCACTGTTGGTGTAGTCTGTTCTCCCTGACTTTCTCCGTTTGCACGGTTCGCTTCTTCACCATATCCGGTCTGTGTTCCCTTAGAGGCTGTCTCCACAATCGTACGGGCAATCAGTCTGGGATCACCGAGAGTCCCCAGAATTTCTTCCTCGCTTTTACCCTTTCGCAATTCCGTATTGATATAGTCCTCATAAAAACTAACATTTTCGGCAACTACATTGCCCGGCACTTTACCGTTTAAAGATATTCTCAACTGCTCCAAAAATTCCTGTTTGTTCATTTTTCTCCCCTCGTTTCTTACCACAATTTTCCCGGACAAGAGTTTTTTACAACCGCTGCTCTCATCTCTACATAACAACCGCACTTTCTGCACATTCCCTGTAACAGCATATCGCATTCCTTACATATCCCAAGACGTTTCTCATAAAGCGACTGCGATGCCTTGATTTCCATATCCAGATTTTCGATATACTCCCACATGGAGCGAAATGTCTCCTCCTGCCCTGCCAGCTCCCGTGTCAAACATTTCCGGCAAACGCGAAGGTCTTCTTTCTTCTGTTCCATTCTCACCCTTCATCCCTAAGCAGATATCTACAACATTTCCGCATGTCCGTGTAAACCGCTTTTATTATACTTGCTTTACCACATAAAATCAATCTTAACCGAAGCGTCCGTGGCTTTTCAAAGGTATGAAAAACAAAATACAAAAAAGGGCTTAACTTAATGACATTACCGCTTGCAGAGTTTTTTTAGAACAAAGAGTCCGCTTGCGCATCCTCGCGGAGCGTTTTGCTTTATGGGAAGGCCTTTCACACTTTAGTGTGACAAGGTCTTTCTTATAAAGCAAAAAAAGCAGAGTACATGCTTCCACATACTCTGCCCCTAAACTCTTTTTCTGATTCAATTACTGCACCTTATGCTTCGTTAGACTTCTTGCTTCCGATGCTGTCCATCTTCTGCAATATCCAAACGAACACCACGATGACAACGATGGCGGTAAAGATACCAGCCATACCCATTCCCATAATTTCAAGTGCCTTCATAACATTTTCGCTCATGTGTCGCCTCCTACATAAACTGCGCTACCAGCTGGATAATCAGACCACCTGCGATTGCAGATGAAATCTGGCCTGCTACGTTTGCGCCTGCTGCCTGCATGATAATTACGTTTCCGGGGTTCTCTTCCTGTGCCATCTTCTGTACTACTCTGGATGCCATAGGGAACGCGGAAATACCCGCCGCACCAACCATAGGGTTGATCTTCTTCTTTAAGAAGATATTCATCACCTTAGCCAGCATAACACCACCGAAGGTATCGAATACGAATGCTGCCAGACCGATTGCCATAACAAGCAGGGTATCTACTCTTACGAATGCCTCTGCGGTCATACTGAAGGAGATGGTAATACCGAGCAGCAAGGTAATCAGGTTTGCCAGAGGTCCCTGTGCCGTATCGGACAGATTCTGCAGTACACCACACTCTCTAATCAGGTTACCGAACATCAGGAAACCTACCAGGGATGCAGAAGAAGGAGCAACAAAACCTACGATAATCGTTACAACGATGGGGAACAGGATTCTGGTTCTCTTGGAAACGGAACCGGGCTTGTACTCCATCACAATGCTTCTTTCCTTCTTCGTCGTAATGAGCTTAATTGCAGCGGGCTGTACAATAGGTACAAGTGCCATATAAGAATATGCCGCAACCGCAATTGCTCCTATGTAATCAGACTTCAATACCTGAGATACCAGCAGAGAGGTAGGACCGTCTGCTGCACCGATGATACCGATAGAAGCCGCATCATTTAAATCAAATCCCAAAACTACTGCCAACAGCAACGCGGCGAAAATACCGAACTGTGCTGCTGCACCAAACAAAAACATAATCGGCTTGGACAGAAGCGGACCAAAGTCAATCATCGCTCCGATACCGATGAACAACAGAAGCGGAAGTGCTTCTGATGCCTCAATACCTACTTCATACAGCCACTGTACAATACCATGAGTCTCGCCGACGCCTTCCAAAACCTGATTGATTGCATTTGCGCCCGGCAAATTCACCAGAATTGCACCAAAACCCATCGGTAACAGCAATGACGGCTCGTACTGCTTTTTAATTGCCAGCCAGATCAACGCTGCTCCTACGAAATACATGACAACCTGCTGCCATGTAACTGAGCAGATGCCTTCCCATAAAAAACTCATTTTTCTTCCTCCCGTATCAGTTGTTTCGCGATAAGCGAACATTTAATATTATAACGGGTGACGAGATTTATGTAAAGGCTTGTTTTCACCAAATTTCGCACAAAAATAAATCTTAACGGATTCTTTATGGGCCTGTGCGCAACCGCACGGTACGAAAAAAGGCATCTCTTCCGAGATTACCGTGCGCAACCGCACGGCATAAAAAAATCGCAAGCCGCGCGGCTTGCGATTTCCTTATGCCGTGCGCTAGAAGATTCGAACTCCCGACCTTTTGGTCCGTAGCCAAACGCTCTATCCAGCTGAGCTAAGCGCACATCTGTTGCAGATTTCCTGCAACATTGATTATATTAACTTGTTTGAACGAAAAAGTCAAGCATTATTTTTGTTTCCTTTTATGCTTCCTCGGAAACAAGGGTCTGGGCCTTATCATTCAGGCTGGTTACAAGACCGGATACTGCATTCACCATGGTTGTATTCTCTTCGCAGGCACCGTAGGTCTCGTTTGCATGAGCCGATACTTCTTCGGTGATGGCTGAAATGGTCTGGATATTCTCAACGATATCCTTGTTGGCACTTTCAAGTTCTTTAACGATTTCAAGCAGCTCACCTGCCTGCCCCTCCACCTGCTCCGTATCCTTCGCAATCTCCATAAAACCTTCGCTTACGATGCGGGTGGTCTCCGTATTCTCACGATTACTCTCGGTAACCTCATCGATTGCCCTTCTTACCGTCTCCAGCTCAGCATTAATATTCTCAATCAACTGAGTAATATGCACCGTAGCCGATTTTGTTTCACTGGAAAGTCCGGAAACCTGAGTTGCAACAACCGCAAAGCCTCTTCCGGCTTCGCCTGCTCTGGCTGCCTCAATACTCGCATTCAGCGCAAGCATTCCGGTACTGTTTGCAATACTGGTAATCGCTTCTATAATTGTATTCATCTGGCTGGTGTACTCGCTTAACACCTGCATCTGGCTCAGAACCTGATCATTTGCCGCCATGGCTCTGTTTACCTGAGCCGTCAGCACATCCATACGCTCCTTACCTTCCGTAACCTTCTCTGCAGTCTCTGCCATATTCTCACTGATAAGAGTAACCGTCTCCTTTACCTTACCGATATGCGCCTGAATTTCCTCTGTACGCACAAGCTGTTTCTGTACGGCTTCCGTGGTCTCCGCACTACCGGTGGAAACCTCGCTCATGGAGCTGTGCATTCTGTCCATGGAAACCGCAACCGCTTCCATATTCTGTGCCACCTCGGTAATCTCAGAAATCATCCCCTCCGAAGTACTCAATATTCTCTCGGACTGCTTCTGTGCTGCCTCGGTCTGCTCCTTAATCTGAAGCATCTTCATGTCATTTACTTTTTTCACACCGGAGGTCGCCATCATCAGGAATACACACACCAACAGCATACATGCTACGCGGATTTCAATATCCGCCATTTCGGCAGGGCTGTATCCCACTGTCATGCCATGATATATAACATATACTATATTGCCCAAAGTTGCACCGCCGCCTACGAGTCCGCAGCATCTTACATCCATATACAAAATAACAATCATCAAAAGAGGGAACGCATAGGTCCATGAATTTCCGTTATTCGTGGTAAAAATGACAAATAAGTAAAATATTCCGTATCCGATACAAATGATATGCTTTATCGCATCAGTATCCTTATTCCTGCGGAAACACAGCACCTCCGCCAAAGCAGGTCCCAGGATTAACGCCGTAAAGACCAGATAATACGCTACGGTACGGTTCCCCTTCGCCAGCTCGATACCATACGCCACCATCAAAACGACGCATAACACCAGATGACCGATAATTGCGATTTTGTTAATATGTGCCTTTTCAGAAAATTTACCCATACTCCCACCCTTTCTGTGGTATTCTTTTGTCATATTTTAGCATAATTATGCACGAATAACAAGATGTCTGCTACTGCTGCTTTGTTTTTTTCGAAAAAAGTGTATAGTTTTTAGTTCTTCTGTGTTATACTGTTGAAGTTGAAGCGGCTTACTGCGAACAACTCGATTACATAGACCGCATATAGCGGTTTGGGGAGGATTTTATGCTAGAATTACAAAATCTCTCTTTCCGGGTATCTGATGATTCCGACGGACACAAAGAGATTATTAAAGACCTAAGCCTCACCTTTGAGGATCATACCTTTATTGCCATAACCGGTCCCAACGGCGGTGGAAAATCCACCCTTGCCAAGCTTATCATGGGAATCGAACGTCCGACTTCCGGGAAAATTTTGTTCAACGGAACCGATATCACCCACATGGATATTACAGAACGCGCAAAACTCGGAATCAGCTTTGCTTTCCAGCAGCCCGTACGCTTCAAGGGTGTAAAAGTAAAAGATTTGATTACGCTCGCTGCGGGAAACGATATAAAATTTCCTTCTGTCTGCGACTACCTTTCCAAGGTAGGACTTTGTGCACGGGATTATGTCAATCGGGATGTGGACGGAAGTCTCTCCGGCGGAGAACTGAAACGAATCGAAATTGCAACCATCATTGCCCGTAATACCCCGCTGTCCGTGTTTGACGAGCCGGAAGCCGGAATTGATTTATGGAGCTTTAACAACCTGATTAACGTATTTGAAGATATGCACCGCTCCAGCGATAATTCCCTGATTATCATTTCCCATCAGGAACGAATTCTTAATATCGCTGACGAAATTGTTGTGCTGGCAAACGGTTCGGTTCAGGCAAAGGGTAAGCGGGAGGACATCCTTCCCGAGCTCTTGAAGGGCACTGCCGGCTGTAAATTTTATCAACAGAACTAATGTGAGGACTTAATATGGATGCAATACAAAAAAACTTATTGGAGCAGGTAGCCGGGCTACATGAAATGCCTGCCGGCGCATATAACATCCGAGCAAACGGCGAAAGTGCCGGGCGAGCTACCACCGCCCACATCGACATTGTAACAAAGCAGGATGTCCAGGGCATTGACATTGTAATCAAGCCCGGCACTAAAAAGGAAAGTGTTCATATCCCCGTTGTTTTAAGCCAAAGCGGATTAACCGAAATGGTCTATAACGACTTTTATGTGGGCGAGGATTGCGATATTACTATTGTTGCCGGTTGCGGTATTCACAACGGCGGCGATGCAGACAGCCGTCACGACGGCATTCATTCCTTTTACATAGGAAAAAATTCCCGCGTAAAATATGTGGAAAAGCATTACGGAAGCGGTGACGGCAACGGTGCCCGTATCATGAATCCGGAAACCCGCGTGGATATGGGAGAGAACAGCTATCTGGAAATGGAAACCGTCCAGATTAAAGGAGTTGATTCCACAAAGCGTCTTACCAGCGCAAAACTGGCAGACGGCGCAAAGCTGGTTGTTACGGAGAAGCTGATGACGCACGGTTCCCAAACTGCCGAAACCAGTTTTGTTGTGGATATGGACGGCGAAGGCTCCAGTGCAAATATTGTTTCTCGCTCCGTTGCCAGAGACAACTCCGTACAGACCTTCTTTTCCAAGATAAACGGTAACAACAGCTGTGCCGGTCATTCAGAATGCGACGGTATTATCATGGATAACGCCAAAATCAGTGCCATTCCCGAAATTACCGCAAACCACATTGATGCCCAGCTGATTCACGAAGCTGCCATCGGAAAAATTGCCGGGGAACAGCTGATTAAGCTTATGACTCTCGGATTAACCGAAGCAGAAGCAGAGGCGCAGATTATCAACGGCTTCTTAAAGTAAAGTACGCATAAAACAAGAAACCTCCGAGTAAACTAAGTACAGAGTACTTATTTTCATCGGAGGTTATTTTATGTCAAAAAAAGAAACGATTGACGGAAACCATGCAGCCGCTTATGTCGCTTACGCTTACAGCGAAGCCGCTGCCATCTATCCCATTACCCCCTCCTCACCCATGGCAGAACTCTGCGACAAATGGGCTGGGGCAGGAAAAGAAAATATATACGGCAACCCTCTTGTCATTTCACAGCTCCAGTCTGAGGCAGGTGCTGCCGGAGCAGTACATGGTGCCCTTTCTGCCGGTGCACTCGCTACTACCTTCACCTCCTCTCAGGGACTTCTTTTAATGATTCCCAATATCTACCGCATGGCCGGCGAATTGCTTCCCGGTGTTATTCATGTTGCAGCCCGTTCCATTGCCACCCATGCTCTTTCCATTTTCGGTGACCACTCCGATATTTATGCATGCCGACAGACCGGTGCCGCTATCTTTGCTTCCGGGAGCGTGCAGGAAGTAATGGATTTGTCTCCGGTTTCTCATCTTGCTGCTCTGGAAGGGAGAATTCCTTTTCTAAACTTTTTTGACGGATTCCGTACCTCTCATGAATTACAGAAGGTTCGCATGTGGGACATGGCTGATTTAAAAGCGCTGGCAGATCCTGCCCCATTAAAACAGTTTAAAGACAACTGTCTGCACCCCCATCACGGGAAAAACTATGGTTCAGCCCAGAATCCGGATGTCTTCTTCCAGAACAGAGAAGCCTCCAATCCCTATTATCTGGCTTTGCCCGAAGTCGTAGAAAAGCATCTGTCCCGCATCAACACTCTTCTGGGAACTGACTATGGCCTCTTTGACTACTACGGTCATCCCGAAGCCGAGCATATCATCGTTGCCATGGGAAATGTTTGCGAAATAATCAAAGAATATCTGGACAGCGTACCGGACAAAAAGTATGGTGTGATCTGCGTGCACCTGTATCGACCTTTCAGCGTCAGACATTTTGTAGAAAAGCTGCCTCAAACCGCAAAACAAATTTCCGTTTTAAGCCGCACAAAGGAACCCGGAGCTCCCGGCGAGCCTCTCTACTTGGACGTGCTTTCTGCTTTGGAGCAGGTTGGACTGTCTTCCCTTTCCGTTTTCTCAGGCCGCTACGGATTAAGCTCCAAGGATACCTCTCCTGAGCAGATTGCTGCAGTTTACAACAATCGGGAAAAGAAATTCTTTACCGTGGGGATTACGGATGACGTAACCAATCTGTCCCTTTCGGTTCGTCCTATTCACGACACACTTCCCAAAGATGTTGTTTCCTGCAAATTCTGGGGCTTAGGCGGCGACGGAACCGTCAGTGCCACAAAAAATGCACTTCGCATCATCGGTGACCACACGGAAAAGAATGTTCAGGGATATTTCGAATATGATTCCAAAAAATCCAGAGGACTTACCATTTCCCATCTGCGGTTTGGGGACTCACCCTTGCGTAGCTCCTATTTAATCCGCACTGCTGATTTTGTTGCCTGTCACAATCCCGTTTATCTTCATAAATACGAAATGGTACAGGAGTTAAAGGACGGCGGCATTTTCCTGCTGAATTGCTCTTACAAGGGACAGGAACTGGAGACTTTTTTACCGGATTCTTTTAAAGCTTATGTTGCTGATCATCAAATTAAGGTTTATCTGATTGATGCGTTGGGTATCGGAAAAGAAATCGGTCTGAATAACAAAATCAGTACTATTTTACAGGCTGCTTTCTTTGCCGTTACAAAGCTCCTTCCCGCTGACGAAGCAAAAGAGCTTATGAAGGCGGCGGCTGCAAAAAGCTACGGTAGCAAGGGCGGTAATATTCTCGCCATGAACGAACAAGCCATCGAGCGCGGTTTTTCCGCAGTGACAGAATGGACACCGGGTGAGTCAGCACAAGCAGCAAGACACTCCGACCGCAAAACGCAAAGCGTAATCCCGACAGGCGAGCAACAAGCCTCTTCTCTCGACAATCCAATCCTGCCCGACCGACCGGAAATTATGGATTTCGTGAAAAACATCCAGCAACCTGTTGTTGACCAGCGGGGAAATGAGCTTCCTGTTTCTGCCTTTCTTCCCTACGCTGACGGATATACACCTCCCGGAACCACCGCCCATGAGCGTCGAAATGTAGCAACAGAGGTTCCCCGTTGGATACCCGAAAACTGCATTCAATGTAACCGTTGTTCCTTTGTCTGCCCTCACGCGGTCATCCGACCCGCTGTCCTGGACGAAGAACAGGTTGCCGGCGCTCCTACGACTTTGGAAACCATTCCTGCAATCGGGTTGGAAAAGCATGCCTTCTCTATCGTTATTTCGGAAACAGACTGTACCGGATGCGGCTCCTGTGCAGGCATCTGTCCCGGAAAGCAGGGGAAAAAAGCTCTCGAAATGTGTCCTGTGCATGAGCGTGAAGAACATCAGGAAAATTTCGATTACTGCAAGCCTCTTCTTCCGAATCATGCTGCCGCAGCAAAATTCGGCGTAGGAACTGTAAAGGGAAGCCAATTTTTACGACCTCTTATGGAATTTTCCGGCGCCTGTGCCGGCTGTGGTGAAACACCGTATGTCAAGCTGTTAACGCAGCTGTTTGGCCCTAATATGTATATTGCAAACGCCACCGGCTGTAGCTCCATCTGGGGCAATTCATACCCCTCCTGTGCCTACACGGTGGATGAGAACGGTCACGGCCCCGCCTGGTCCAACTCACTATTCGAGGATGCTGCGGAATTCGGCTATGGCATGCTTATGGCGCAGGACGTAGCACGACTGAAGAGTGAGCCCTCTGATTCCACTGATACCATACAATGGATTATCGGTGGTGACGGCTGGGCATACGACATCGGCTTCGGCGGTCTTGACCATGTTCTCGCCAGCGGACGCAACATCAATATATTGGTACTGGATACTGAGGTTTATTCCAACACCGGCGGGCAGGCATCTAAGGCTACGCCTCTGGGCTCTACCGCGAAATTTGTCTCCGGCGGAAAGCATACACCAAAGAAAGATCTTGCCGCCATAGCAATGACCTATGGCAACGTCTATGTAGCTCAGATTGCCATGGGCGCCGATATGAATCAAACCATAAAGGCACTGACCGAAGCTGCGGCTTACCCCGGCCCGTCACTGGTAATTGCCTATGCCACATGCATTGCCCACGGCATTCGTGCCGGATTAGGTTCCTCACAGCATGAGCAGAAAAAAGCCGTTGACGCAGGATATTTTCATCTGTTCCGTTTCCACCCTTCTCTGCGGGAACAGGGAAAGAATCCCTTTATTCTGGACAGTCCGGAGCCCAAGCTTGAATATCAGGAATTTTTAGACGGAGAAATCCGCTACGATTTATTAAAGCGGCAACGTCCCGAGGAATCCGGAGTGTTGTTTGATGAAGCAGCCAAGAACGCAAAAAAACGCTATGCACATTTAAAAAGACTGGAAGCGCTTTACGCTCCCAGTCCTCAGGAATAACTTATTTTTGTTCCTTATATGCTTTTATGCTGTCCCGGAAACGTTGCAGGCCATCTGCAAGCAGTTCTCCGGGACACGCTGTATTCATACGGATAAATGATTTTCCACACGCGCCGTATTCCTCGCCTTCCGTCAAGTAAAGACCGGAATACTCACGGATAAATTCCACCAGTTCCGTAGCATTCTCTGTGATTTCGCTACAATCCAACCACAAAAGGTACGTAGCAACAGAAGGTACCACTTTTACTCCCGGCACTTCCTTTTGAACAAATTCGCGAACCTGACGCTTATTTTCCGCAAGGTAAGCCCGCAGCTCCTCTAACCATGCCTCTCCCTTTTCGTATGCGGCTACTGTCGCACCGATGGCAAAGGAATTGGGCTCAGCCACTTCATCTGTATTGAGTCCGCGGTTTACTTTATGACGCAATACCTGATTCGGCACCATAACCGCTGCTGTCTGCAATCCCGGAATTCCGAAGCTCTTTGTGGGAGCCATACAGGTAATGCTGTTATCCCTACAAACTTCAGATACAGACGCAAAAGGAACATACTGATGTCCCGGGTCCGTCAAGTCACAATGAATCTCATCGGAAACCACCAGCACATGATGCTTTGCACAAAGCTCACCGATTTTTGCAAGACATTCTTTATCCCATATTCTTCCTACCGGATTATGAGGATTACACAGAATCATCAGGGTCGTCTGGGGATTCGCAAGCTTCTCCTCCAAGTCGTCAAAGTCCATACGATATTCCCCATTTTCATAAACAAGAGGACTCTCCAGAACATTGCGACCATTATTTAAAGTACTGTTAAAAAATATATTGTAGACCGGTGTCTGTACAACTACATTTTCTCCCGGAGTCGTCAGCTTACGCACAATCGCCGAAATAGCAGGGATAACTCCGGTACAGAAAATCAGCCAGTCTTTTTCTATTTCAAACTGATATCTGCGACGCCACCAGCCACGGTACGCTTCGTACCAATCATCCGTCACCACGTTATACCCAAATATCCCGTGTTCTACCCGTTTTTTTAACTCTGCAAGCACCTCCGGAGCCGTCCGGAAATCCATATCTGCCACCCACATAGGTAACTCTCGTTCCGGCACATCCCACTTTAGGGAACCTGTTCCGCGACGGTTTACCGGCTTATCAAATTGATACATATATTCCTTCTCCTCTTCTCCGTTTCCGTTCTAACCGGGGCTACTTCATCCCTTGGGAAAAGCATTAAAATACAAAAGAGTTACGCTCTCTCCCACTCCGGCTTATCAAAGGTTGCCTTAATCTCATCTGCCTCAATCTTAGTCTGGTCAATTTTCACCCTGCTACCGTCCATAATCAGCTCACCGATTCTGTCCGCCCGTATCACACCACCCTTGGGGTTAAATACGCTGTCAACGCTTCCGATAATCTCCACATCGGCCTGCGAATATTCAAACGCCAGCTCAGTGTGAAGCAAACGGCAATTTTTCATCACCAAATTGTCGATGTAGCACATTCCCTGCAAGCTTTCGATTGTACAGTTAATCAGAGTAATATTCTTAGAATTCCATCCTAAATATTCTCCCGAAATAAAGGAATCATACACTGTTATATTTTCTGCATTCCAGAAAGCATCCTTGGACAACAGTTTGGAATTGCGAATCACTACATTAGAGCTTCCGTCAAAGGTATAATTACCTACTAGGGTTAAATCGTTTGCCGTGATATTTTTACTATTCATGGCAAAATAATCTCCTCTGCTGACAGAAACATGTTCCATCTCTATATCCTCACAATGCCACAGTGTTTCAGCCGCATTCGGAATATTTACATTCTGAAGCTTTAAACCATGAACTCGCCTAAAATTCTTAGGTGCTTCAATCACTGTATCATAAACGGAAATATTGTCTACATACCAGATACCCGCCCTCGCCATATCATAAAGAACGGAATTGCGCATTACGACATTTTTAGTATACCAAAGCGGATATTTCCAGCGAAACAGGCAAGTATCTATTTCAAGATTGCCGCTTTCCTTCAAAGGTGACTCGCCATTTTCAAAGGTGCAATGGGTGATTTTTGTATCAAAAGTGCCATACAAAGCTCTTTCGCCTGTTAAAACCTGTTCTTTTATCTCTTTCATACTTCCTCCTGTTCTGCCGCGTTTTACTTGTTTCGTAAAAAAAAGAAACCGGCATGTCCGGTCTCCTCATTTAGGGTAAAAAAATGGGGCCTATAGGGCTCGAACCTATGACCCTCTGCTTGTAAGGCAGATGCTCTCCCAGCTGAGCTAAGACCCCA
>JAZQCX010000097.1:0-30507 GCA_045546495.1 Acetatifactor sp.
CACTCCCTGACCCTCTCTGTCGCATTTCTCACATCTCGCGCAGCCTTCTTTACTGCCACGGGTCAGCTTAATACAGAAATCCGTAAAATTGTAGCACTTGGAAATATACTTTCCGTCTGCGCCTACCGCAACCGTTGCAAGCCCCGTTGCCATGGCCCAGTTTGCCATAATATTTTCAAACCGCTCCATATCCGTAAAATCACTGATTTTCATAGTCCTCCACCTTTCTTATCCTGTATCTTTGCACACTTATCTTTCGGACTGCATCCTGTACTTTCTGGGTGTCATTCCGTAACGTTCCTGAAAAATTCGATGAAAATAACTGATATTGTCATATCCTACCGCCAGTGCCACATCCGATACGTTCATTCCTGTTGTAGTTAACAGATATCCCGCCTGAATCAGCCGTTTTGCCTGCACCAACTCCGTATAGGTCTTTCCCGTGCGCCGTTTAATTTCTCTGGACAGCCAGCTGATATCATAATGCAGTTCCTCCGCCAGTTCCGACAGTTCTCCGTCCTTATAATGGGACTCAATATAGCTGAGCACGGACAATATTACCTTTTGATCTCCGGCGCTCTCGTCCGTTTCCAGCTTATCCATGCAGTTCATCAGCTGCAAAAACAACAGTCCCATGGTTGCCTGATTTGTCCGACGCCTGTTGGGCTGTCTGTTCCAAAGAGTCCAAATGAGATTTTCCACCAGATTCTGTACCGGCAACACATCCGCCACTTTAAAATGCAGATACCCCGCAGTCTGACGTTTGCCCCAAAGGCAGTCAATTACAAAGCTTCGAAGCTGATTCTCCTCCGGCTCCATCATATCCAGCCCATATTGGAAAAATTCCGGCAATACAATAAAATTTACCGCAATGTCGTTCTCTCCTGCAGGGAATATTTCCTGGGTTGCGGTCTGGCCTAAAAAGAGAAGCTCGCCCTGCCGCAAAATTACCTCTTCCCCGTTTATAATATGGCGTGTGCTGCCGGAGCACATATAAATCACTTCAATGTAATTATGAGTATGCTTCGGAAAATGTACAAATCGTGTGTGGGGGCGTACCTGTATTATTTTGCCCGCCTCCAGCAGCTTCGTGGCATCAATCACATCCGTCTCCGAGGACATATAAAGGGTCTTTTCTATTTCCGGTCTTCCCGCTAGAATCCTCTCCTCCTCCGGTGTGATTTTCTTTAGTTCCTGTAACAACGCTTCCGTCATATTACCCGGAAACCTCCTCCAAGTATTTCATAAAATTCCGAATCTCCGTATCCCAGAATCTCCACTCATGCCCTAAGCCTTCCATCTGATGATACTCATAATGATACTCCGGACAATTTACCTCTTCAAAGCAATCCCGCACCAATAAATTCATGTCAAGCCACGGGTCTAAACTGCCGCAGGCATGATATATGTAAGGCTTCGGTCTGTCTGATTTTGCCAGCTCTCTTGCCAGATGCTTGATGCTGAACCGGGTACCGTGGATATTCATCGCGCCGAACATACGCACCTCCGGTGCCATGCTGCCCGGCTTGTGGGGTTTAGGTTTTGAGTCCGCTTTATCACCCGCAGAAAAGGCACCGATTGCTCCGAAATGCTCCGAAAAAGTCAGGCCGAGCCAGAAACAGCCGTATCCGCCGTTGGAAAGTCCGCTGATAAAATTATCCTCTCTCTTCTTGGAAAGACAGGGAAACATCTGATGCAGAATTTCAAATAATTCCTCTCCGATATAGGTTCCGTAGTTCTTGCCGTTTGGCATATCCACGAAGCAGGAATCGTTGGCATTCACCGTAACAACCGCAAGATGATGCTTGTTGACAAGCTCCGCAACCGTGGAATGATACAGCCACTCGTTTTCATCCCCGTTGCCGCCGTGGCAAAGCCAAAGCACCCTCAGCTGCTCGCCCCTCTCCAATTTATCCGGCAAAAGCAGCCAACAGTCCATATTCATACTCAGCACGTTTGAAAAATGATTGATTTTCATGGAAGTCATGCGTACACCTCCTTTTTTAGGAACCAGGAGAGTACTTCCTTTAACCGTTCATTCCAATACAGGAAATCATGGGCACCGTCTCCCTCACTCCAGGTTACGTCATATTCATCCTTTACCTCTTCCATAAAACGCTTATTCATATCGAAAAGACTGTCCTGTTTTCCGCAGCACAAGTAAAGTCTCGGTCTTTGCTCCTTCGGAATTTTACGGCTGTAACCGTAAACCTCATAATTCTCCTGAATTCCCTCTCTCCAATTTTCTCCGAAAATCAGTTCCATGGGAGCTGCGGGATTTGCACCGCTTAAATGAACAATATCAAGAGCACCGCTGAAGGCTGCAATACTGCCGAACTGTTCCGTAGCGTTCAGACCGCATACCATGGCGCCGTACCCTCCCATAGACTCTCCCGCAATCAGCCAGTCCTCTTTTCTTTCCGATACCCGGAACATGGTTTTCAACCATGCCGGAAGCTCCTTCGTAATATAATCCATGTAGTCGTAGCCGTTTGCAGTATTCACATAAAAGCTGTTCTTTCCCGACGGCATACATACCAAGACCGGCTCCTCCTTCACCATATCGAATATCTGGCTTTTCAAAAGCCACTCTGTCCTGTCATTGTTCATACCGTGCAATAAAATGATTACCTTATAATCTTCCGTCTGCGTCAGGCTTTTATAACCGGGCTGCGGTACCAAAAGTTCCACTTCCACCGGCATATTCACAGCCGCAGAGCGAAACGCCGTACTAATCCACGCCATATCTTTTCTCCTTTCAAGACATTACAAGCGGAAGCCCTTTTCGAACCTCCGCCTGTTTTTCTGTGCTTTTCGATCTTAATAATTTTCTTCCCGGATTTCAAAATAGCTCTGGGGATGATTACAGGTAGGACATACTTCGGGCGCATTTGTTCCCACTACGATATGTCCGCAATTACGGCACTCCCAAACCTTTACCTCACTCTTTGCAAACACCTCTGCCATCTCGATGTTTTTCAGAAGCGCACGGTATCTCTCCTCATGATGCTTCTCAATAGCAGCCACAAGACGGAATTTCTTTGCAAGCTCCGTAAACCCTTCTTCCTCTGCTGTCTTGGCAAAGCCCTCGTACATATCGGTCCACTCATAGTTTTCACCGTTAGCAGCTTCCTCCAGGTTTTCTGCAGTATTACCGATGCCCTTCAGCTCCTTGAGCCACATCTTCGCATGCTCCTTCTCGTTATCTGCCGTTTTTAAAAAGATTGCTGCAATCTGTTCGTAGCCTTCCTTCTTTGCCACGGAGGAGAAATAGGTGTACTTATTTCTCGCCTGAGATTCTCCCGCAAACGCTGCCTGTAAATTCTTTTCTGTCTGTGTTCCTGCATACTGATTCATGTAGTTACCCTCCCGTTATATTTATCGTTTCTTTTCTATGTACTTTAGTGCTATGTATTTCTGTTATTTCATTACGGTTCTCTTATTCCGATTTTTCAAACCACTCTTATTCTATCATATTTTTCTCCAAAACAGTAGGTTTTCCTTGCCATTTTACACATTTTTTACTGTTTTCTAGTCAGCCTCTCGCACAATCCCTTCGTCCGTAATCTCCACGTTGACGGAAATGCTTTCCAGAAAATCATAAATCCTGCGTTGCTCCCCGGCTTCTTCCGCGTAAACTGCACGATACCCCATCTGTACGCCGGGCACAATCCGCACCTCCAGCTTTTCCTCCCCGGCATCTCCCGAAAAATGCAGCTGCACCAGCATGGTATCCAAGGTTTTTCCGTTAAACCAATAATTCCCCAAGCTGTAAACAATGGGCTTTCCGTTATAATATTCCAGTCCCTGCAAACAGTGGGAATGTCCGCCGATAATTGCGTCCGCTCCCGCATCCAGATACAGTTTTCCCGTATCAAGCTGTTCCTGTTCCAGCTCATAGCTGTATTCCGTTCCCCAGTGCACCACCGCAATGCAGAAATCCGCATTGGCCTTTGCCTCTCTGATTGCTTCTGCAAAAAGCTCCGTATCATAGCACCGAAGAATTCCCGGTTCACTTTCCGTTGCCTGCGGTGTCTTTTTATTCTTTTCCGCACGGGATGCACCCACAAAAGCCACCGTCTTTCCGTCTGCCTCAAAGTAAACCGGAGCCATGGCTTCCTTCAGGTTCTCACCTGCACCAAAATAGCGGATTTCCGCCTCCTCCAAGGTCTCCAACGTATCCAGCATAGCTTCCTTGCCGTAATCGAATACATGATTATTTGCAAGGGTCACCGCATCCACTCCCAGCTGCCCAAGCACCTTTGCCCGCTCCGGATCTGCCCGGAAATGGTACAGCTTTCCCGCAAGCTTTTCTCCCCGGGTGCTGTATGTAAACTCGTTGTTTAGGCACATCACATCTGCCGCCTGCATTATCTCCACAAATTCAGGCGAAATACAGTCAAAAATACCATTTTCGGAGGTGTCCATCAGCTTCGTTGTCCCGCTGTCCTCGTCCAGATTAAAATCCCCTCCGAAGCAAAGCGTAAAATCATAGCTTGTGTCCGAGGTCGGCGTTGGCACAGATGTAGGCACAGGCGTAGGCGTTGCGATTGGCGTAGGGGTAGCCGCTTCGCTAGGCTCCGTGGATACTTCTTGTGTTTTCCCTGCTTGCGCCGAAGCCCCGGGTTCCGCACCGGACGTTCCGTCTTTTCCTGCCTGTGAAGCTTTCCACGCCTCCGGTGCCTCGCCTCCTGCCCTGCCACAGCCGGACAAGCCGACTGAAAGCAGACATATTACGGCCATCGCCATCAGACAATTTTTCTTCTTTCTCATAATATCTTTCTCTTGCCCGTCCCTCTCTTACCTTGAAAATTCACTCCTAAACCTCTACAAGAAGCGAACTGCCTTTCGTTTTATCACCGTTTAACCATTGCCATTTTTCCAAAAGCTGGATTTTCCCGTTTTCCAACACATTCGGAATACTGTGGCAGACTCCCACACGTACTTGTTTTTTCGCATTTATGTGCTGATAATAAAAATCCAATTCACCATTCTCTGCTACCGTTCCGACCAAATATCCTCTAACAATCTCACCACCGGAGTATTCTGCCCACAAAATATTGTCACTCTGGTGATATACAAACACCGTATTCCCGTTAACCTCACCGTTTTCCGCATTTTCCTCCGATACAAAATGTTTTCCGTCATAACAAATATGTGTTGAACATTTTGTTAATCGTTTTTCCATAACTTCATATACGAGCAGTACACCATTTTCAACATCCCGACAATTATGCTGTATTGTTTCATAACCTCTTTTTTCATACAAACGACTTGCCGGCAGCGAGGAATCCAAATATACCCTATCATGTTGTAAACCCACCTCATTCTCCAGACACTGCATAATATAGCTGCCATACCCTTGCTTCTGAAATGCAGGCTTTACATATACTCTGGTAATATGATTGTCCCTACGGCATCCTGTGCCTAAAATTTCACCGTCCTTTTTTAACACACCAACCAATCCGGCCTTAATGTCCTCAAATATATTCTCCTGACAATGAAGCTCACAAAAAAAATCAACAACTTCTTTCGGATAATATTTAGGATATATTGTTCTTATTGTTTCCTGTACCAATGCTACTATATGTCTCAGATCCTGTTCCGTTGCTTTTATGTATTCCATAGCATTCCCTCTCTGATGCCGCCCTACTGTAACGGCTTCTTCTCCTTATGCAACGTAAATCCGTTAAAGCTGATGCTTCCCGCTCCGCGGAACCGGAAATAAAGTGCCTGTACACCGTCGGGTATAGAAATGTCCTCACGGTATTCCTTCCACTCATTTGTCTTTTTCACCGGAATGCTTCCCAATACTTCACCATCCCAGGAAGTCAGAAGCTCCATTTCCCCGCGGCCGCCACGCACCGTCACCGAAACGGACTGTACACCTTTACAGTTGAAATACTTGTAGCCTGCCGTAGCACCGTCACGCATATTGGCAATATGACCCGGTATTTCGTCCCCGTCCTTACCGTCCTGGGTCAGCTTCGGAAAACGACAATCCATCCACTCCCCGGGAGGTGCCGTATAGCCTTCCTCCACATCGCAGAACAGATTGCACGCAATGTATGCCGGATATTCGCCCTCTCCCAAAAGCGGACCGCCGTTTGGACCGCAGGAGGTCATCTCCACCTGGGGAATGGCCCCGTCCTCCGATATACAAATCGGCTCCATACACGCCTGCCTGCTGAAATTGGTACCGTTGGTATGGCGGTGGTAAAAGATGTACCACTGTCCCTCAATTTCCACAATGCTGCCATGGTTGTTCGCTCCGTAATGCATAGGCTTTTCCGCCGGCTTATAGGTATTTATGTAGCGGTCGTTGTTTGTAACAATAACCCCTCTGTAAACGAAGCCTTCCACAGGACTTTTACTGGTGGCGTAACAAAGAGGCGTACACTCTGTGGAAGAATAAACAAAGTAATAGGTATCTCCGATTTTTCGGATAGAGGAAGCCTCAAAAAAGGGCTGTTTTTCAAAGGTAGTTCCCTGACAGACAAAAGCTCCCGGTATCAACAGTCTTGTTTCCGCCGAAACAGTCAGCATATCCGGCTCAAGCACCGTCACCTGGGATGCGGGTACCCCCTCTGCATTTTTCGGACAAAAACCGGTATACAGATACACTTTACCGTCTTCCGTCAGTACCCCGGGGTCAAACTGGTTCAAATCACCCTTTCGCTCTCCCAGAAGCGTTCCGTCCGGATAATGTACGTAGCCTAAAAATTCATACTGCCCCGCGGGAGTATCGCACACCGCCACAGACACCACCGGCTGCAAATCCAGTACATAATACAAATAATATCTTCCGTCAAAGCCCCTTACCACATCCGGCGCATAAAGACACATATCCCCGTCTGCATTCCGGGGATCCTGATTTTTTCTGTAAATGACGCCTTCATAGCGCCACTCCCTCAGATTCTTTACCGATGCCGACCAACAAACATAGTCGTTGAGGCAATAGGCATAACCGTTAAACCTGTCATGGGAGCCGTAAATGTAAACCCTGTCCCCAAATACATAAGGCTCCCCGTCCGGTATGTATTCCCACGAGGGAAGGTAAGGGTTAAATCCCTGCTTTCCGTATTGCATCTGTTTTTCTGCCATTTTATATCTGTACCTCCGTTTCGAAGAATGAATTGCTTTTTGTCACTTTTTCATTATACCCTCTCCCTACCCAAAACACAATTCAGAGTTGCCTCCCGCAGGATACCATTCTGCAAAAATCACTTTCCTTTTGGTTTGCGTCATGATATTGTTTAAGAGATACCAATCATTTTACAACGGTTTCTGTGTTTATGAACCGTTGTTTCGGAAACGATGTAACATTTTCAGAAGGAATCACATGAACATTTTACTGGTCACTCCCACCTCCGTTTCTGTGGAGTTAAAAAACAAAGACTGTTACTACACGGAGCCCTACAACATTTTCCTAAATGATGTGCCTGCAGGAACCGAAAACCGAAACTGCTTTTCCCTTTACGGACTGCAGCCGGATACCGAATACCGCCTAAGCATAGTTACATCCGCCGATAAGGCTGCCGTCCCGAAAACAGTGTCTTTCCGCACTCTTTCCTTAACGGAACGCGTTTACCGTTCTGACCGGGAGGGAGGCGCAGAAAATGATACGGAAGGGCTTCAAGCTGCCATTGACGCCCTGCATGAGAATGAATTTCTGACCATAGACGGAGTGTATAAGGTCACCGCCCTGTTTTTAAAGGATCATCTCATGCTCCATCTGCCTAAAGGCTCCCGGCTCTTAGGCGAAACGGAGCGGACTCGTTTTCCCATCCTTTCTAAGGAGGAAGAGAAAAACGGCATCGTTCTCGGCACCTGGGAGGGCTATGCGGACGACAGCTTCGCAAGTATTCTCACCGGAATCGGTGTGAAAAACGTCTGCATCTACGGAGAGGGAATCATCGATTGTAAGGCGCAGGATACCGACTGGTGGGTCAATCACCGCGTAAAGCGCATCGCAAGACGCCCCAAGGGCATCTTCCTGCACACCTGTGAAAATATAGTGTTGGAGGGAATCACGGTCTGTAACACACCCTCTTGGAATCAACATCCTTTCTATTGTAAAAATTTAAAATACATTCATATGAATTTGGAAAATCCTCCCAATTCCCCCACCACGGACGGAATTGACCCGGAATCCTGCGACAATGTGCTGATTGTAGGAACCCGCATCAGCGTAGGCGACGACTGTATCGCCATCAAATCCGGAAAGCTGGATTTTGCAAGAAAATATAGGACTCCCTGCAGTCGGATTACGGTTCGCAACTGCCTTATGGAGCACGGTCACGCCGGAGTCACCATCGGCAGCGAAAACAGCGGCGGCGTCTGGGATGTACTTATAACAAACTGTCTTTTCCGCATGACAGACAGAGGGCTCCGTATTAAGAGCCAGCGGGGACGCGGGAACCTTGCGGTTATCGAAAACATCACCTTCCGCAATGTTCATATGGATGATGTGAAATCTCCCTTCGTCATCAACGCCTTCTACAAAGCGGGCACAGACGAAGTGGATGAGCGGTTTAACCGCAAAGCACAACCCGTAACGGATTTAACCCCTGTGTTCCGGGATTTCACCATGGAGGAAATCATTTGCGAAAATGTTTCCTACGGTGTGGGCTTCTTCCTTGGGCTTCCCGAGTCCACGTTAAAAAAGGTCACATTAAGAAATATTACTGTGTCCTATAAACCGGACGCAAAAGCCGGAGAAATGGCCATGACCGCCTGGAAAGAACACTTCCGTCACGTAGGCTTTGTCTGTGAAAATCTGGAGGAGCTGCATCTGGATCACGTAATCTTTTCGGATGAACCGGAACAAAAATTCATACTAAGAAATGTAAATCAAGTAAAGGAGAACTCATAAATGGAAACACTGCTTTTTGCCATTAATGCCATACTTCCCATCATCCTGTTAATCTTTTTCGGTTATTTTCTGAAGAAAAAGAATTTTCTGGATGAGGATTGGTTCCGCAAGGGAAACAAACTGATTTTCAAGGTCTGCCTCCCCTGTCTGTTGTTTATTAATGTTTACAACATTGAATCCTTCACCTCCATCAACTGGTCTGTTGTGATTTATTCGGAGCTTGCCATATTCGCCATTTTCTTTTTAGGCTTAGTACTGGTAAAACTCTTTATTCCGGATGATAAGCAAAAGGGTGTTGTACTGCAGTGTGTTTTCCGCTCCAATTTCGCCATCATCGGCATCCCTCTGGCGGAATCTCTCGGCGGTATAGAGGGAAAAGGAATTGCCGCAGTACTCAGTGCCTTCTCTATCCCAACCTACAACATTCTTGCAGTAATCGCCCTGACCATGTTCCACAAGGGTGAGGACGGGAAAAAGGCAAACATTGGCGATGTTCTGAAAAAAATTGCAAAGAATCCTCTGATTATCGGCGTTGTATGCGGTCTTGTTGTTCTTGGTATCCGCTCCTTCATTCCGGTAAATGCCGACGGTTCCCTTGCATTCAGCCTGTCCGAGGATGTGAAATTTATCTTTTCGGCAGTCAACAATCTTGCGAAAATCAGCTCTCCCCTGGCACTGATTATTTTGGGAGGTCTGTTTGATTTTGCGGCAGTAAAAGGTATGAAGAAGCCGATTATTGTAGGTACACTGACCCGCGTTGCCGTCGTTCCCCTACTGACAATCGGTACCGCTGTTTTACTCTCCGCGTTCACAGACCTTATTTCCTTTGATTATACCGTATATCCCGCGTTGATTGCCCTGTTCGGATCGCCGGTAGCGGTATCCAGCGCCATTATGGCCCAGGAGATGGATAACGACGGAACCTTAGCAGGTCAGCTTGTTGTATGGACCTCCGTATTTTCTATCTTTACGCTATTCCTCGGCATCCTGATTCTGCGCAGTCTCGGTCTGTTATAAAAAGACTGCACGCCTGCTGATACGAACCGTTTCAAAATTCCGATATATGCAATTTGTCGGCAACCTCTATGTAAAACGTAAAATTTTTGACATTTTGTGCGTTACAAATATGTGGAAATATTTAGAATTTGATGATATAATAAGCGGGACTGGCCTAAAAGTCCGGTTTGAAACAGAAAGGAGTTTTACACACATATGGACATATCATTTTCTACTTTCTGGAATGGTATGGCAGGTAATCCCGTACTGGTGATTACTCTCCTGCTGACGTTGGGAGTCATCTTTGTCAACGGTTGGACAGATGCCCCGAATGCCATTGCCACCTGTGTAACGACCAAGTGCCTGAGTGTTCGTTCTGCGATTCTGATGAGTGCGTTTTTCAATTTTTTGGGCGTATTCATCATGACACAAATTAACAGCTCCGTAGCCTCCACCATCAGTAACATGGTAGACTTCGGAGACAGCACCGGAGATGCTTCCATTGCATTATGTGCGGCGCTTTTATCCATCGTAATTTACAGTGTGACGGCTTCCTACTTCGGAATCCCCACCAGCGAAAGCCACAGCCTGATTGCCGGTCTGACCGGTGCTGCGATTGCGATTCAGCAGGGCGTAGGCGGTGTCAACTTCAACGAATGGAAAAAGGTACTGTACGGTCTGGTTCTCAGCCTTGTACTGGGCTTTCTCAGCGGTTGGGTTATCTGTAAGATACTGACCCTGATTTGTCAAAATCTTGACCGTCGGAAAACAAATACCGCATTCGGCGGTGCTCAGATTCTCGGTGCTGCTGCCATGAGCTTCATGCACGGCGCACAGGACGGTCAGAAGTTTATCGGTGTATTGTTCCTTGGACTTGCTTTCTCCAACGGTCAAAGTTCTGTAACCGGTATGGAGATTCCCGTATGGCTGATGCTCTTATGTAGTGTTGTTATGGCTCTGGGAACCAGCGTGGGCGGTGAAAAGATTATTAAGTCCGTTGGTATGGATATGGTTAAGCTGGAGCGTTATCAGGGCTTTTCCGCGGATCTTGCAGGTGCAGCCTGTCTGTTCCTCTCCAGTACCTTCGGTATTCCGGTATCCACTACCCATACCAAGACAAGTGCCATCATGGGTGTGGGCGCAGTAAAACGTATTTCCGCCATCAACTTCGGTGTGGTAAAGGAAATGGTTCTCACCTGGATCTTCACCTTCCCCGGATGCGGAATCATCAGCTTTGTTGTAGCAAAAATCTTTATGGCTATTTTCTAAAATAACTGCATCACCAAATATACACTGTCAATATTGTATCATAAAGGAGAATACATATGTCTAAGAAACAAGATGCCTTTTACTTTGATAATTTTATTGCCTGTGCGGAGTTTTCCTGTCAGGCTGCCAAGCTGTTAAAGAGTATTCTGGTAGATTTTAAGCCTGCACAGATGCAGCTTAATCTGGACGTAATGCACGAAATCGAGCATAATGCCGACCAGAAGAAGCATGAGTTGACCGATAAGCTGGCTAAGGCTTTCGTTACTCCCGTTGAGAGAGATGACCTTGCTGATTTGAGCCACTACATCGATGAGTTGACAGATAAGATCGAAGAGGTTTGCATCCGTATCTACATCAACAACATCCAGGAGATTCGTCCCGAGGCAATTAAGATGCTGGACGTTATTATCCGTTGTTGTGAGGAGGTTTGTGTTCTGTTGAAGGAATTCGCTGACTTTAAGCACTCCAAGAAGTTAAAGGATTCCATCATCAAGATTAACTCTCTTGAGGAAGAAGCCGACAGACTCTACATCTCCAATATGCACGATATCCACTCCGGCTGCTGCGATGTGTTCCACGTAATCGCATGGCGCGAGATTTACAGCTACTTAGAGCAGTGCGCAGATGCCTGCGAGCATATCGCTGACACCGTTGAAAACGTTGTTATGAATAATTCATAAGTTCTTTGGCTAATTTGCTTTGGCAGACAGAATTACTTTAAAAGATTAAAAAGGTGGCCCGGATTCGTTTCCGTGTCACCTTTCTTGTTCTCAAATCATTTTTCTTCATAAAACCGAACGTTCAGCGTATTTTTACATCAGATCATTTTTTAACTGTAATATCCTACTTTCAATCTCTTTAATAACAACCTTAAACTCTTCATCTGATTTTCCGGTGGGGTCTTCTAATCCCCAATTATCATCAAATTCTCTTCCGATAAAAGGACATCCCACATTGCATCCCATTGAAATAGCTACATCCGGATTCGGAATATCTGTAATCAATTTCGAATACTGCGTTTGTTCCATATCAATCCCATACAATTCTTTCATAATACGAATCGCATCTTGATTAATCTGTGGTTTTGTTTCTGTTCCTGCCGAATAGCTTTCAAACACATCAGAAGCCAACTGTTTTCCTAACGCCTCGGCAATCTGGCTTCTGCAAGAATTATGAACACATAAAAAAGCTACTTTTTTCAAAACTATCCTCTCACTTTCTTCAGAATTTCTACCACCTCTTCTTTTTTCAAGACTTTTCCATAGGAAACCACTTTTCCATCCACGACAAGTGCAGGTGTCGTCATAACTCCATACGCTGCTATCTTTTCAAAATCCCTTACATGCTCTATGGTGCTATCCATTCCAAGTTCCAGAAGCGCTTTAACAACCGCTTCTTCTAACTGGTTACATTTCGCACAACCTCCGCCTAAAATTTTCACTTCGGAACTTCTCTTCTCCTGTTCAGCTTCTTTCATTGTTTTCGACGTACAATTTCCACTGCCGCAACAACCAGATGTCTTTTCTTCTTTCTTTTTCCCTAATCCGAATAATGTCATTTTCAATCCCTCCTAAATGATGCATCCTTGAAATATATTAAATAAATAACCGACAATAATGATACCCACTGCACAAATCGCCACAAATACACCAAGAAGTTTCGGCTTTACTGCTTTTTTCAACATTATCATTGACGGTAGGCTGAGCGTTGTAACAGCCATCATAAAGCTTAATATCGTACCAAGCTGTGCCCCTTTTGCCAGTAATGCCTCTGCAACAGGTATCGTACCAAAGATATCTGCATACATTGGAATCCCTACTAAAGTAGCCAATACCACACCAAACGGATTATTGCTTCCTAAAACCGTTTCAATCAGGCTTTTCGGAATCCAATTATGGATTGCTGCTCCAATTACAACACCAACCAAAATATAAGGAAACACCTTTTTGAATGTAGATACTACTTGTTCTTTTGCGTAAAGCAGGCGGTCTTTTTGCGAAAGTTCCGGGCTGTCAATATCAACAACATTTGCGCTTAGAATAAAATCTTCCACATATTTTTCCATATGCAATTTTTCAATTAAAGTACCGCCTGCTACTGCAATAATCAAGCCCACCAAAACATAAATCACAGCCACTCTGGTTCCAAATATGCTCATCAATAAAACCAAACTTCCCAAATCCACCATAGGCGAAGAAATCAAAAAAGAGAATGTGACCCCTAATGGGAGTCCGGCACTTGTAAAGCCAATAAACAACGGGATCGATGAACAGGAGCAGAAGGGAGTAACTGTACCTAACAATGCAGAAATACAGTTTGCACCAATCCCCTTAAATCGTCCTAAGATTTTTTTACTTCGCTCCGGCGGAAAATAGCTTTGTATATAGGAAATCATATATATTAAAGTACACAGCAGGATTGTAATCTTTATCACATCATAGATAAAAAAGTGAATACTTCCTCCAAGCTTGCCGGATATATCTAAACCTACTTTTTCTAAAAATACTCCGATCAGCTCATTCAGCCATTTCATTCCTAATATCTGATTTTGAATAAAATCCCAGATCATGAGCAGCAGCTTCCCCCTCCCTTAACGCAGGACAATCTTTCAATGAAACTTTTAAATCCTTGCAAAGTCTCACAATTTAAAGAATAGTGGTGCCATTTTCCTTCTTTTCGGTCATTTACAAGACCGCATTCACATAAAATTTTCATGTGATGAGATAATGTCGGTTGTGTTATTTCAAACGCCTCCAACAATTTACATCCACACTTTTCTCCATCCGATAGCATCTGAACAATCTGCAATCGGTTACTGTCTCCAAGTGCCTTACAAATAACTGCTACATCGATAGTATTCATCTTTAACGCCTCACATAGATATCTGTCTATACATTTATATTACCCTATACATAGATAAGTGTCAATGTATTTTTATAAAAAAACACATTCTTAAAAATCAAGAATGTGTTTCACTAAATACAACTCTGTGTAAAATTCAAATTCATCTCTTTGTAATACTAAAGAAGTTTACTCCACATCTGGTTGTTGTCCATCATGTGCCAACCACTTACATTCTGTCATTTCCATATTTGTAACTGTTGCCTTGAAAGAGAAATCTTCTGCACTACAAGCATATATTCCAAACTGTATCGTTTCTTTTACATTAAACATATGACAAATTCTCATTTGCTTAAAGTGTACCCCATCCGTAGAATTCTCAATACAAAAATCATTCTCTCTACGGCTAAGGCGAAACCACATTAACTTTATAGACGCATCTACATCCATAGAAGACCAATCAGAATATCCATTATTAGTTACAACACTGCCAAGACGTTGTATCTTATCATTTTCATATTCCACAGATGCTTTAAGCCAGTTTTCGCTATCCAAATACACTACAATTCCACTCTGGTCATAACGAACTTTTGTATCAAATTCTGTCTTGACTACAAAAGAAAAATATTATTGCTTAGGTGCTCTTACCCATTCCATAGTTTTAGGATTTACTTTCATACTGTTCTCTTCTCCAGCCTCAAAACTTCACGTTCCCTTTCTTATATCCTTTACACAATAAATGTCATAAATTTTGCCATCAGCAAAGCGAATGACAGATAAATCCTTTTTTAACCAGTAACACCATTTATTCCATATACCCTATACGGAACCAGCGTGAACAATGGAACAAACAAAATATTTCACCAAAACCCGCCCATACGGGCGGCTTTCGACACATCATCCTTTTATTGAAAATCTACTTACTGTTTCTGTGGAACAGCTTTGCCAGCTCTCCGCCTACCATAGGAAGGAATGCAAAGAGAATGGACATCAGCAGCTCATCCACGGTCAGTGCTACGGTACTGAACACAGGATTCAGGAAAGGCACATAAACACTTGCCAGAACGAACAGCACGGACAAGAGAACGCACTTGTTAAGATAGCCGTTCTCAAAAATCTTCATCTTAACGATGGAAGTGGTTTCGGAACGTGCGGAGTAAGCTCTCAGAAGTTCTCCCAACACAAGCGTCAGGAAGCAGGCTGTTCTTGCCACCTCAAGGCTGTCATGAACGTACAAGCCGTACAGGAAGGAGCCCAGCGTACCTGCTGCCAACGCCATACTCTGAATCACTACCGCTACTGCCATCTTCTTGTTTACAATAGGTTCGTTGGGGTCTCTGGGCTTACGCTCCATGGTTCCCGGCTCTTCCTTTTCCATTCCCAGTGCAAAAGCCGGGAACGCATCTGTAATCAGGTTAATTGCCAACAGCTGGATTGCCACCAACGGAACGGGCAAATCAAACAGCATCGCAAACAGAATAATCAAAATCTCACCGATGTTACAGGAAAGCAGGAAGCCTACTACCTTACGGATGTTTGCGTAAATGGTACGTCCCTCGGATACGGCGCGGACAATACTTGCAAAATTATCATCTGTCAGAATCATGTCAGAGGCTTCCTTGGATACATCCGTTCCCGTAATGCCCATAGCAATACCGATATCCGCGTGCTTTAAGGAAGGCGCATCGTTGACACCATCACCGGTCATGGCTGCGATATTACCGTTGGCACGAACCGCATCAATCAGACGAACCTTATGCTCAGGAGATACTCGCGCGAAAATGTTAGTAGTCTTCACACATTCACGCAACTCTTCCTCGCTCATCTCCGTAATCTCTCTGCCCTCTACGGTACGGTCAGTCTCGATGCCAAGCTCTTTACCGATTGCACTTGCAGTCACCTTATGGTCGCCCGTAATCATTTTTACACAGATACCCGCCTTCTTACAAACTGCAACCGCATCTCTTGCTTCGGTTCTGGGCGGATCAATCATACCCATCAATCCCACAAAGGTTAAGTCATTTTCCATATCAAGGGAGGATTCCGCTCTCTCCACCTGACGGTAGGCCACACCGATTACACGAAGCGCGGACTCTGCAAACTCCTGATTCCGGTTTAGAATCTCCTGACGCTTTGCCTCGCTGATTTCCACAACCTCGCCGTTTAACTCCATCTTTGTACAGCGTCTGAGCAGTTCATCCGGCGCACCCTTGGTATACATGATGATGCGTCCGTCCATTTCATGGAAGGTTGACATCAGCTTTCTGTCGGAGTCAAAAGGAATCTCCTGAATACGGGGATATTTCATCTCCCACTCGGTTTTATACATACGGCACTTATGAGCAAGAACAACCATCGCGCCCTCAGTAGGATCACCGATAATGCTTTCCTTCTCCGGCTGGTAAGACGCGTCATTACAGAGCACACCGCCTTCTACCACCTTCTTTACGGTGTCACCGGGTACAGCACCATCCACACCGGTCACCTCGCCGATAGGACTGTAGCCGCTTCCGCTGACATTGTAAATATGCTCACCGTCATACAGCTTCTGGATTGTCATCTTATTCTGGGTCAGGGTTCCGGTCTTATCGGAGCAGATAACCGTGGTACTACCCAGGGTTTCCACTGCGCTCAACCGCTTAATGATGGCGTTACACTTTACCATCTTCTGCATACCCATGGCAAGAACCACCGTAACAACTACGGTTAAGCCCTCGGGAATTGCCGCAACCGCTAAGGATACCGAGGTCATAAAGATATCAAACAGCTCCATGCCATGCAGCAATCCCAGCAGGAAAATAATGGCACAAATTGCCAGACAAACCGTTCCCAGAAGCTTCCCGAGACTGTCCAGCTTCTTCTGTAAGGGGGTTGTTTCATCCGGTACATTGCTCAACATTCCTGCGATATTACCCATCTGGGTATTCATACCGATATCCGTAATCAGACCTTTTCCTCGTCCGTAGGTGATTACGGTACCCATATATGCACAGTTCACACGGTCACCGAGAACCGCGTCATCCTTCAGCACTACCGTAGCATCCTTTTCCGCCGGAACGGACTCTCCGGTCAGCGCCGCCTCATCAATTTTCAGATTTACTGTCTCAATCAATCGCAAATCCGCCGGAATGTAATCTCCCGCTTCCAAAATTACGATATCGCCCGGCACTACATCCGAAGAAGCAATCTGTACGACATTTCCGTCACGCAGTACCTTCGCATGGGGACTTGCCATTTCCTTCAGTGCCTTCAAAGCATTACTTGCCTTGTTCTCCTGATATACACCCAAAATGGTATTCAATACAACAATGGCAATGATAATAACGCCCTCCAACGTCTCGCCCAGTATCACGGAAGCCACTGCCGCAACCAGCAAAATCAATACCATGAAGTCCTTCAGCTGCTCCAGCACCATCTGTAAGATAGTCTTTTCCTTACCGCCCTCCAGCCGGTTCTTTCCGTATTTTTCGCCACGCTCCTGCGCTTCCTGTGATGTAAGACCTGTGGATATGCCTACACAAAGCTCCTGTGCCGTATCCTCTACGGACCGATTAAAGTAAGTCATCAAATCTGTTTCCTCCTTATTTTTACACTAAACAGTATTGCCGAAACCCCGGAATAAATGACAGATAAAACAATAAGTACCGCGCTGTAGTCCCGGACAGGTCTCCCGGGTTCTCAGCGTGGTACTTCAATTTACAACCTATTCCAAATCTGTTTTATCACTCTTATTCTTCTCCTCATTGCATCCTGAAAAGCATAGAAGGATTCTATCATATTTCCATGCAATAGAAAATAGGAAAAACTGCACGTTAGAGACTTTTTTCGTTCAAATTTCGACTTTTGCTTCGCCGGATGTTCCAATCACCGCTTCATAGTTTTCTCTCAAAAAGTACGTATTCGTATCTTTCCGCAATCTTATCGCTCACATAGTTCTGGGTCACCTTACCGTCTCTTGCCAGTGCACCGATACTGGTAGCACCGTTTTCACGCAGGGCCTCAATAATGCTGTGGGAAAGCGCACTTCCTAATCCTGCATGTCCTTCATCTACCCCAAGATACAGCATTACATACTCCTTTGGACGCTTCTTCGTTTTCATAATCCGTATCAGGTTGCCCGGTGTCAGGTGATACACCTTGTTGGAATAATTCGGCACACTGATGAAGAAACCTACCAGTGTATCCCGGTAGTATGCCAGCTTGACCATGGATGGATTCAGAATCAGCTTATAGCTTTGAAAGGTTCCCACAAAATCCTCCAAGGATAAATCCTTGTAAATGGGGAAATTCCGATACAGCTTTGTCAGCAAGCCGTACAGTTCTTTTAATATACTGTCAAAGTCCTGCATATGGGGACTTACAATGCGATATCCCTTTTGCAGGAACGCCTCGTATCGCCCGGCGCATTTTTCGTTCACATACTCCTGCTCGATAGGCAGATAGTGATTGGATATATAGTGCTCACAGACCTGATAGCCGTTGTTACGAAACAGGCGCGGATAGTACTCCCTGTTGTAGGGCTCACCCGTATAAGGCACTCTGTCAAAACAGTTTGTTTTTAACCGATATTTTATCCAAAAGGATGCGTCCACCGGGCCTACAATTTTATCATACCGTCCCTTTACAAATTCGTGAACTGACTCAAAAACATATTGCGCTGTCGCATCCTCCTCCACACACTCGAAAAAGCCCAGATACGCGGTAGTGTCGTTAGGATAAGTGGTAATTGCAAACCTTGCCACCGCTTCCCTTCCCCGGTAAATAAGGAATTTATCCAGTGTGAAGTACTTGCTTAAAGGATGCTTACCGGTCAAAAGCTGCCTCACCTCATCCGGATTCTCCGTATTGCAGTCGGTATCGTACAGCCTCCGGGGCAGTCCGATAAAGTCCTTAATATACTTTTTCTCAAACTCAAATTTAACGCATTTCATCTCCGGTCTGCTCCGTTCTTTTCTCCAATATCTCAACCGTTCCCTTTTCTCCATCCATCCGAATCAGGTCTCCGCTCTCAATTGAGTCCATTAAATGACTCACCCCTACAATGGACGGAATCTTTAATTCTCTTGAAATAATAGCCGTATGGGATAATAATGAGCCCTTTTCCGATATGACGCCCTTTGCCGTAGCCAGCAGGAAAACCCAGCCCGGATCCGTCATCTTGGTAATCAATATTTTATCCTTTACATTTTTCACCTCGGTAACATTTCGAATCACAAGGGCTTCTCCCTCCGCCACACCGTTGGAGCAGGGAATTCCTCTCAGTTCACCTACCTCATTGTAGAATGCATGGTTATTGATGTTCGTATGGGACTTATCAAATTCCTTTCCCGCAAAAATAAGTCTTGAATACGCAGGAAGGTTTGAAAACATTTTATAATCTGCCTTCCGCTTTGCTATTACATCCTGCATGGGCGTCTTTTTGTCTGCCAGTGCCCGCACCTCTCCCAGCGTCAGGTAAAAAATGTCCCTCTGCGCATCAATCAGCTTTTGCTCCGTATACAGAGTACCGATTTGCAGCATCATCCACCGCACCATACCGTAAATCCGGCTTCTGTTCAACCTTGATTTTTCCCGGTTGCAGATTCCCCGCATACAACGCTTTTGCAACCACCGCGTCAGGGCAGCTTCCCAGTTACCGCATGCTACCTCTCCGGAATTCATATTTTCGTACAGCTCTTCCAGCTTGTCAGGTTGGCTGCGATACTCCTCTATCCGCGCAGAAAGCAGCTCCGGATTGGTTCTAAAGGTTAAGCTCTCCAGCTTCAGTTCCTCCAGATTTCGGTCCCCGTACTGCCTTATGTAAGAGATAAACCGCTCCTCATACGCCTCTTCGGTAAGCTTATCCTTCTCATACGCCAGCTTTACCAGTTCCCGGATAGGCTTTAGACTTTCCATATTCGTCATTCCCGAAATGGCAGCGTTCACGTTTTCCTTCATCCGCTTTTTTAAAAGCCCCGTAAACAGGAACGCATACAAATCATTCAGCAACGTAACATCCCAGCAGACAAGCAGTTCTTCCTCGATTCTTTTATACAAGGCAAGAATCTGTTTCTCATCCATTCCCTCATGAAACTCCCGGTAAAAGCTTTCCTCTACACTCAGAAAAGTATCATTCAGACGCTCCATGTTTTTTTGCACGGAAAGCAGCTCACAAAAGGAATTGATATAGGTCTTCATCCGCGCACCGAAAGACAGCTGTACCTGCCCGTCCTCGTAGCTTTTGTTTTTCACCCCAAGCATTTCCTGCCAGATGGGAATAATCCTTTTATGAAAAGGCAGAAACTGAATCAGGGTATACCAGTTGCTGATTTTGTAGTACAGTCGGCCGTTGGCTGCCCCTACCATGTTTTTAAAAACAGCCTTATGCTTCGCCAACTCTTTTTCATTTTTCAGAATTCTCCGGCTGAGACTTTCGAACACCCCGCTGTACACGGAATGCACAAAGGAGACAGTCAACGGCAGACTAAGTCCCGGATAGCTCTCCACAATATTGCTGTTGTCCAGAATCAGGGGATTATCGTCTGAAATCGTAGTGATTTTCCTTGCCTGTAAAATATATATCTTATTTTTCGCAATGGCAAATTCAATATCCAGATAGCTGCCCAAAAGTGCCTGAATCTCCTGTGCAGTCTCTATCAGCTCCTGTAAAAGCGCCGCAGATAAATAATCCTGTTCCCCCTCATAGTAATACAGCCCGTCGTGGAGATTGTAATAGTAAGCGGTGGTTTCCGTTCTGTCCGAAACAACGCCCTCACCCAGCCCCTTTCCGACCACTACAACGCTTTCGTTCAAAAGCCCCTGGGGATTGGCACAAAAAAGTACACCGGAAAGCTCCGCGTCTACCATTTCCTGTACGATAACGTTCATTTCCAAGGCTTCGTAGGAGATTTCCTTCTGCTTCATATACGCTGCCACCGTCTCCTCGTCCAACGACCGGAAACATGCCGCTATCTTTTCCTCCAGTTCCTCCCTGCCTACGTTCAGATAGGTCTGAAACTGTCCCGCAAAGCTGTCCCTGCTGCCATCCTCCAGATTAGAGGAAGACCGAACCGCATACCTTTCACAGAAAAAGGGCAGCTCCAGCCTTTCTGCAATCCGTCCCTGCTTGTAATCTTCAAAGGGAATTACCACAAAGGTCGGAACCTGAAACTGATTCTCTTTTAGCTTTATTAAATGATCCGCTTTACTACCATACATCAGATTTTACCTACCACTAAGAAGCATGCCACCGTCAGCAACATGGTACCCTCCTGCAAATAGGTGTACCACTCTACCCTGTCCACCAGCTTAAACCGGGTAGGATCCTTGATAAACCGCACAAACTGCCATGTCATCCAGGATACCAAAAGCACCAGCACAGCAATGGAAATCTTGTTCAAATTAAATACCAGAATGATATTTGTTAAAATATCCACCAACGTCAGCACAAGGACAAATACCGTTGCCTTCCGGTAGCCGAATATTTTAGAATAGGTCGTGTAATCGTTTTCATCCTTGGGAGCCTTAATTTTCCGCGCCACCTCCCAGATTAACGCCGGAAAATACAGGGTAAACAGCGTCATTACCGTGGTCAGTGTAAATGCCTCCAAAGAGTATTTTATGCAGGTAAAGGAGATGATGTACAGGTTAATAAACATCTGCACCGGGTTATGGGTAATCACTGCCAGAATCAGGCTGGGCTGTATCTTTTTCTTCCGGAAAAACCACTTACTCATCAGAAAGCCGTAAACGTAAAGCACCACCAGAAACGGCAGATTGTTCATGAAAATAAGATTCAACACAATCGCAATCACTTCCACAATCACGCAGATAACAATAATATCCTTTTTTGTCACTCTGCCGCTGGGTAAAGGGCGGGTGGGAAAAAGCCGCTTATCGGTTTCATAATCCTTTAAATCATCTGCAACACGAAGCCACAGCAGGAACGCAAAGACCGTAAATCCACCTACAATTTCCTGTATTCCGATGTCAAAGGTGGTTATGCCGCTGTTTAACAGCACAATAAAATAAATTTCCAGAAATACGATGCCTCCCAGCAAAAGCCTCGGCAGAATGGGATACATTTCCTTAAAATAAATTCTCCATCGTCTCAGCATGTTACATTTCTCCTCTTGTACTTTCCGCGTAATCTTCCCGCATTTTCTCTGCGTTTCTTTTCGCAGTCGCCGTCAGGTTCTTTCCCTTCCCGGGTTCTTTTTTGCAGTCTCCGCCGACTTCACACCGATTCTCTCACCATAATGCACCTTCGTTTCGATCCCCTTACGGCTATTCTCCAATATGTCCTCATCTACCGCTATATTACTTTGTGTCAACAGGATGATGGTAGAACCTCCCAGTTCAAAATACCCCTTTTCATCCCCTTTTTTAAACTCCGTCACGGGATGATTTTGTATCTTTCCTACCAGCAATGCTCCCACTTCTATTACCAGCATCTCCCCGAAATTCCGGGTTTCCAGACAGTTGATAACACGACTGTTCTCGGAATAAACCTTATGTTTTTCGGAAATGGAGCTGACCGTATGCAGTCGTCCCTTTATAGGATACTGCCCCACTACGCTTCCGTCGTCCACAAAGCAGTAGCGGTGATAATCATCCATAGCCAGCCGGAATACCATACAGTAACCCTGGCGGAAGGTATCAAGCCAATCGGCATCTGCCCTTGCTTCTCCCGACCCGTTTCTACGGTTTCCCGTTCCGGCCTGCGTTACCGCTTTCCGACTTCCCGGCTTTCCGGTTGGTCTTACTAATTCCTCCAGTGTATAGTCGCTCTGCTTAATATGCAGGCGTAAATCCTTCTCCACTTTATAAACCAGCAGTTTTCCGTCTGCAGGGGAAATCAGTACGCTTTTCTCCTGCTCCACCTTGACTTCCTTCCGCTTTCGAATAAAAAAATCCGCAAAAGAGCTGTATTCCCGCTGCTCGTAGTCCTCTGGGAAAATACCGTATTGCTCTATAAATTTTTCTATCTTCCCTTTACTGAAACGGCTGCGGTTATACGCCCCGTTTATCCGGGACACAAAAGGACTGACAGCAAGCTTTAGCAGCATGCGCCCCGGAACCGTCCGATATAAAAAGCGAAGTGCCTTTCCGCCGTACTGGGAATTGGGCTCATATTCTTTTGTGCTTCTGTTATAAACGTAATTCATCTGTTTTCTCACTATCGGAAAATACAATTTATTATGACAGCACCACCAGATACAGGATTAACATTCCTACTGCCAGCAGGGAAAAGAAGCCGTATGCCAATCCGCGAGGCTTTCTCACCCTCCATTTAAAAACATTGCAGCCTGCCACAAGCAGCATGAAAATCGGGTAAGCCGTGAAAAAAGCCAGCTCCGGCAGCACATAGCGAAGCAGATAGCACACCGGAAAAATCAGCGCAGAATAAGTAACCGGAAGCCCGGTGTAATAGGAAACCGGCTCCTCTTTTCCCTCTGCCCGAATGTTAAAATACCCCAACCGGGCAATCCCGCAGATTGCAAACACAAGGTACACAGGCAAATGATACCACTTCTGAAGCCCCATCCCCAGAAAGATTGCAATGGGCAGTGCAATAAAGCTGATAACATCCACAAGGGAATCCAGCTGAATTCCAAACGCCTTCTCTTCCTCGGTTCTCTTACATTTTCTGGCAATAAAGCCGTCAAACAAATCGCAGATTCCCGCTACAATCAGACAGGACATTGCCAAAAGAACTCCTCCCTCTGCCCGCAGGCTTAAAAAGATTCCCAGAATGCTGATTGCCATACCTACATAGGTCAATATCACTGATTTATTCCACTTTCCGACTATCATTTGTCCTCCCCAAGGATGGTCACAATACCGCTTGTGCCGTCCATTCTAATCCTTTGTCCGTCCTGAATTTTTCCCATCACATCATGACAGCTGACGATGGCCGGAATCCCGTATTCTCGGGACACAATTGCCGCATGACAGAGAATACCACCGTACTCCGTAACAATTCCGGACAAAATCGCAAATTTCGGCGTCCAGCCCGTATCCGTAAAGCGGGTCACCAAAATATCACCCTTTTCCAGTCTGCCGATTTCCTCAAAGCTCTTAATCACCCGGGCAGTACCTTCTACTACACCGTTGTTTGCACCAAGCCCTTGGATGCCATCCCGCTTGCCGCTTTCGCCGCCACCCGCTGTTGCATCTCCTCCGCCGGCAAGGGCTGCCCCGATTTCATTTTCGCTCATGTAATTGCGGTACGCCTGATAATAGGTACGGTTCTTTGAAATCCTGTCAAGCAGCTCCTCCCGGCTGATTTCCTGTTCCAGATACTGCCGGATATCCGCAATTTTCAAAAACCAGATGTCACCCACCTGCTCCAGTACCTTTTCCTGTACCAATGCTTCTGCCAGCTTTACGGTATAGATACGGATGATATAGTAAAACCGGGTGGATATATCCCTGAATTCCTCCCGCCACCACAGCATTTTCCGCATCTTTTCCACTTTTCCTTTTATCTTCTTATACCTGCCGCCGCTAACCTGATTTTCAATAGACTTTAAGATACCCTCGTAGGCTTCCTTCCCCTTCCTCTGGTCCTCCATGGGACTAAACCTACCCTCCAGAGACACCATATCCTTTAAGGTTATAACGAGGGGCGTAATATCCTCGTAGTAGCACGGATAAGTCACATCCAGCTCCTTATCGGAGTGATAACCGTAGTCGGAAACCAGCTTTTCTACCTCAGGCATCCATGCGCCTGCCTGCAGCCTCCTTACAATTTCCTCCGCAGGAGTCTGCCGCCAATATTCCGCCTGCTCTACGCTCTTACGAATTTCTCGGCTGATGTTCCACATGTCGTAAAACGGCAACAGATGGGAAATATTTTCAATACTGCCAAGAAGCGTTAAATATTCGCTTTCCGATACATATCGAAGCAACCCGTCCTTGTACAGGGACTGGTGAATGGTATTGATGAATATCTGCCAAAAATAGGTAGATTCGCTTTGCAGATAGTCCTCAAATATCAATCGCTTCCAAACCGCCCTGATATCCTCCCCATTTCCTCCGCTGTCATAAGCCGCCTTGTAGTCATTATATTTCCCTAACAATTCTTCCTTATAACGCACAGCATTTTTATTCCGGGTTTTCAGAATTTTATTTTGGGCAAGTGCCATTCTGACAATCGCCGCTATGGATTTTAAGGAAATCCTTGTGGTGGCTCCGTCGCCCTCATAATTCATCCGAATTCCGTATTCACTGTCAAATTCCCGCTCTTTATAGCCCACCACCTTACTCATGGCGTTCTTTACCACAGACAGGTTCCAGTAGCAGCGTCCGTAAAACATTTCCCCCAGCTTCCCGTCTACCTCTTTTGCGGTCAATATTTTAGAATCCAGAATAAACTTTCGTAAAGTATACTCCCAGATAAATTCATAAAGACTCCACATGTAAGGCGTACAGACTGTTGCCGATACACCGCCGTCCTTAAAGTCTGCCGTAGACCAGATGTCGCGGATTCCCTGATACATGATTTTTGTAATCTTCCGAGCCTGAAGCACATAAACCGCATCGTCGCAGATACCGAACTCGATATCACAGGGATAACCGAAATACAGCTGCACCGCGCTAAACAGCTTCGTCATACGCTCCAACAGACTCCTACCCAGAAGCCGGTTCGTTTCCTCGTACCGGTAAGTCCCCTCATACCAGTTAAAATAGTATTGCTCCGGCGCAACCTTACCGCTGACGATGTTCTCTCCCAGCCCCTCGCCGACCTCTATGAGCATCTCCCGATCATTTCCCGTCAGAGGATTTAAGGTAAAGCAAATACCGCTGCACTGCGATGCCACCATCTCCTGTACAATCACCGTCATACCCATTCCTTCAAAGGAAATATGCCGATTCAGGAAATAGCTCAATATCACCTCCGAAAACATGGAGCGGTAGCAATCCACCACCCTTTCAATCACATTTTCGGGTTCCACGTTTAGAAAGGTCTCATACTGTCCCGCGAAGGAATGCGCCTCCAAATCCTCCTTGGTGCCGCTGCTTCGCACCGCATACAGCTTTCCCGGGGAAAGCCGACCCATAATCTTGGTCCGAATCTCCTCTCCGATAACAAGTCCGTCGAACATCCCCCGAATTTTACCGCTTATGTCGGAAAGCTTCTCCGGGATAATTTGCTTTAACAGGTCATCTACCACAGCCTCTATCCGATTCTCCCTAAGGATTTCCCGGTAGGTATCTCTGTCAATCACAAAGCCGTTCGGAACCGGAAACTGCTGCCGCTTCATTTCAATCAGGGAAGCAGCTTTATTTCCCACTTTGCTTAAATCCTTTACTTCATCAAAGTTAAGTATCATCTTTCGTCCCCTTTATCAAAACGGATTTTTTCGCAAACCCATAAAATACAGCAGCACATTGCACACAATGTGGGTTACTGCCCCCACCAGAACGTACAGCAGATAAAACCAAAACGTCATCTCATAAAACAGACACACCACCAGACAACACCCAAACACGGAATCTGCCTGGTCCAAAAAGATAAACAACACCTTCCATACGCCTTCCGTGGGCTTTCCCGGCTCAATACTCAACCTGCGTTTTATAAAGCTGTTGGGCAATTCAAACAGAGCATAGCCCAGTCCCAAAAGGAAACCGACCCCCAAATTGAAAAGCAACGTATTGTCCCGATTTAAGTAAAAGAAGTTGTAGGAATTCCAGCCGGCCGCCTGACAGATTACTCCCCAAAGCACTGTGGTTACGGTATTTAACAGAAGATACCCCACCAGTCCTTTCCATGTTTTATTATCTCCGAAAATCCGCTTTCCGTCCCGCAGGCATCGTCCGCCGTCCATGGGCTTTTTCAAAGCTCCCAACACAGGCAGCTTACACCAAATCATATTAAAAATCCCCGCAAGGATTGCGGGGAACAAGGTTACATACATCATTAAAATCATTTTCATCTTCTGTTCCGCCTGTGAATTCCGATTTGCACAACACCCTTATAAGGCCTACAGCTATTTAATGTCCGCCACAGCTGTGACCGCCGCAGCCGTGCTCTCCATGGTCATGACCGCCGCAGGCATGATTCCCGTGGTCACCACAGGAATGACCTTCACCATGCGAATGGTGATTGCATTGTACATTCGGATTAAAATTAAGCTCCCCCGAAAGGAATGCTTCCACTGCCGCATCCGCATCACCGGAAACACCACCATAAAGCTGAATTCCCGCTTCCGCCAGAGCCATCTGTGCACCGCCGCCGATACCGCCGCAAATCAACATATCCGCATTCAGCCCATTCAGAACCCCCGCCAGTGCGCCATGTCCGCTACCGTTTGTACTTACCACCTCTGAGGCAACTACCTTCCCATCTGCTACGTCATACACCTTAAACTGCTCCGTATGTCCGAAATGCTGAAATATTTCTCCGTTTTCATAGGTTACTGCGATTCTCATTTTTTCTCTCCTTTTCTTTCACTTTTACTCTCTTTTTACTTCATCCGTTTTTCCTGATTTCGTTCTTTTATTGCAACCGGCTTTTCACCACCTGTATCAATTCTACATCTGCAGGCAGCCAGGGGACACTGCTTAGGTTCTCTTTCGCCAGCCACCTTGCAGCTTCTGCTTCTTTCAGTACCGGTTTACCGCTCTTTATCTGTGCCCAGAAACACTCCATGGTAAGATGAAAATTCGGGTAATCATACTCCACTGTGTAAATGTGATCACCTATTTCAATTTCCACAGCCAATTCTTCCATGATTTCTCTTGCAAGTGCCTGCTTCGGTGTCTCTCCGGCTTCTATTTTTCCACCCGGAAACTCCCATTGCCCTTTAAACTCACCGTAGCCTCTGGCAGTAGCTAATATTTTCTTCTTTGCTTCCATGGAATCACATATAACAGCTGCCGCAACCCTAATTTGTTTCATTCCTGTTCCCTCAACAACTCTATCACTACATCATAATTCTCCGCACAGTGCGGAAACGTACAATCTGAGCAGTCTCTGATACATCGTCCGTCCTTTTCAATATATTTTGCGTCTCCCGGACATTCCTCCATGAAATACAGCGGACAATAACAAAACAGACAATTAAATTCCTCCGGCTCCTTATGGCAGGGAAAATACTTACATTCTCTGTTTTCAAAGAAACGATACGAATTTTCCATATTTTCAATTTCCTTCCGAAAACTCTCGTATGAATTATTCTATCACGTTCCCGCATGCGATTCAAACCTTTTATGGGCGCCGCCCGCTATCCATGCTTTTCTTTTTGCGTCATCTGTAAGTGAATCTCCGAGGACTTAGAACAAACTTTTCCTCATAATTTCTTTACACCAGTATTTATTTTTTATATACTCTCTATAATGAAAAGTTTTAAAAGGATGGTCGGGAAATGAAAAACAAACTTGTTATCTTCATTTTTATAATTTCTTTTTTACTTCCGTGCTTTCTCCCGGTTTTTCTTGCTCTCTCCACCTCTCTTGAGGACGTAAGCCTAAATCCCAACGACTACGCCCGGATTACGGACGTGGAATATCGGGCTGTGGTTATGGACGAGCCGGGCAGCGAGGGGTCTGTTCACATTACGGAGCGCCTGACCTTTGATGTACATGCCGCATCCCGCAGCAATCCCTTCTGGGAGCTGTGGCGCGACCTTTGCGAAGACTATATCGACGGTGTAAAAGTAGATTATACGGTAAAATCCGTAAAACAGATTCTGGAGGACGGAACGGAAATCGTCTACGAGGAAAGTCCCAAGCTGTACTGGGATGATTCCGATTATGTCAGCTCCCGCCTCGGCCCCGGAAAATGGTACCACAGTGACGGTCCCTACAACGAGAGTGCGGCGCAGTATGAATGCGTTTTCTTTTACATAGACGGAGTCTACCGCGAAGAGCTTGTTTATGAAATTGAATACGAAATGCATAACGCCGCGCTTCGCTATGGCGATTGCTCGGATTTGTACCTTGCCATGTACTCAGGCGATACCATCAGACATCTGGAGTCCTTCAAGGGAGAAATCCTTTTCCCCGACAAGGATATGCCTGCCGAAGGAAACTACGATGTGTACAGCTACGGAACAAACGACAACGGCTTCCGCATCCGGGAGTCCGCCACAAAAAATCCCGGCTACTACACCTTCTACTTTGATTTGGATGAGGATGATTTACAGTTCAAGCCCTATAACGAATACATAGAATTCGACCTGATAGCTTACGATGAAGATAAGCACATTTTTACCGAATATGCCCCGAATAACTGGTACTCCCATGATGACGTACTGGATGAAATCTACGAAGAGCAGGAAGATTATGCAAAGGCTCCCGCCCGCTTCCGGGTGTTCAAGGGCTTTGTGTTCCTGATTGCACTGGCTTGCGCTGGTTTTACGATTGTTCGTACCCTGAACTTAAAGCAGCGTATGGGCAAAAAGCATACCTTCTACGAGCCCGCCGCGCAAATGCAGTATTACCGCGATATTCCTACGGATTTAGATCCGAACTTTGCGGCCACTCTTGTTTTCTGTAAGAAAAAGGCTCCCAAGGACGATTCCGGTATTTACTCTGCTATCCTGTTAAGCCTTGCCCACAAGGAATACATTACGCTTCAGGAGTTATCCGGCGGAGATGTGGAAATTACCATCCATCCCAGCAGACCTAAGCCTCAGCCCGCCATTATTGCAGAAAGTACTGTAGGTGCTCTTTCCGAAAGTGCGGGTATCTCTACGGATACGATTGCAGCTGTTGATGCCCCCGTGAATACGGATATGGCTGTCGGCACTTCTGTGGATGCGGACGTTGCTTCGGACGCCTCCGCGAATACGAACGTTGCTTCGGACGCCTCCGTGGATGCAGACGTTGCTTCGGAAGCTTACACCCCTCGGGAGCCTCTTACCCTTTCAGAGCAGTACTACTTTAATCTGCTGGTTCGTCATGCAGAATGCAGAACCATCCGCATGAGTACGCTGCAATCCAGAGTTTCAGCCGACTATGAAAATACTTACAGCTTCGTAAGAGAAATGGAAAGCTCTGTTGTAACCACCGGTATTCAGGAGGGATATTTCCAAAAGGCCGAATACAACCAGCCCCGGAAACAGGCTATGTCAGCCGCAAAGCGCCTGCGCATATACGGCATCCTGCTCCTTACCCTGGTAAACCTCATTTCCTATCAGACCCGCATGGAGCTTGCTTTCGGTGCCTTCTTCTTAATCGGTATCGTATTCATTGTCTGCTCCGCATTTCGCAAAAAGCAGGCTGAGAACTTTGTTCTGTTGACCCAGTTCGGCGAGAATGAATATGTAAAGTGGCGTGCCCTGTACGAGTTCTTAAACAGCGAAACTTTAATGAATGAGCGCTCTATGATCGAGCTTCCTCTATGGGAAAAGTACCTCGTTTACGCAACTGCTTTCGGTCTCTCCGAAAAGGTTATCAAAGCAATCGAGCTGCACTGTCCCGATGTAGCATGCAGCAAGGTGCTCAGCAACAGCTACTGTCGTTCCGGTAGGTTCCGCTACTCCGGTCGACGTTTCCGTTCTGCGGTACGCTCCGGCTCTTCTGTTGCCCGCAGCGGT
>JAZQCX010000098.1:0-10747 GCA_045546495.1 Acetatifactor sp.
ATGCATCATTATGTTGACAATGCCGCAGCGGATCGCTGCCAACTACTCCCTCATAGGTAAGCTATTATATTTTAGTATATACAAACCTGAATTATAATATCCTACCCCCACCGATTTGTCAATAAGAGAATGATAAAATTAAGAGGATGAATAAAAATCAAAAAAGCCGAGACCATAAAAGTCCCGGCTTTGATGCGCTATTCAAGAATATTATGCAATAACAGTAACGTTTGTTGCACGAACCTTGCTGCTGTTCTGAGGATCAGTTTCGGTATCGAAAGAAACCTTCTGACCTTCCTCAAGAGACTTAAAGCCCTCAGCATTGATAGCAGAGAAGTGTACGAATACTTCCTCGCCGGTTGCATCGTTGGTGATGAAACCATAACCCTTCTGCGCATTGAACCATTTAACTGTACCGTTGTTCATGTTGGTACCTCCTTCATATAAATAGTGATTCTAAAACGTAGGACAAAAAAATCACATATTTTTGTAAACCATCATCAAAGTCGTAATGACTTACAAAAATATGTGAGTTCAATGACTTTCATTTAGAATACGAGTGTAGTATAGCACTGATATTTACGAAATGTCAACTATTATTTTTCGGTGAGAATATTTGTTGATTTTTTGGGAAAAAATGAGAAAAGACAGGAGGCGTTTTGAACGATGATTTGGGAATTTTTGTGGAATGTGATTCTGGTGTCGGCAGCCTTTTTTGGGGGAGTTGTATGGAGCAGAACGGGTAGAAAAAAAGAGGAGAGAAAACAGGAGCGGAGCCCACGAATTTTTTATTCTGTGGGAAGTCCGGTTTCAGGGCGGTTAGAGGAAACCTATGGGGAGGAACATCCTACAGTAACCATCAGTCCCTTTGAGGATAAGCTGTATGCGCCAACCGGCGGCAAAATAACCCGTCTGTTTCCGATGGGAAATGAATTTCTGTTTCAGACGGAATTCGGTGCGGAACTGCATATTCGTGTAGGGGACCCTAAAGATGACCTGCAGGGCAGATACTATCGTCCAAGGGTTGTGGGAAATGAAATCGTTTCCAAAGGTAAACTTTTGTTGGAATTTGACAGAAAAGCACTGGAAGCGGAAGGGACAAGCCCCCATGTTTCGGTGAGTGTTACAAACAGAGCCTACGGCAGTCGGGTGGAAATGACCGCATGGGAAACCGTTAAGAGCGGAGAGGAAATTCTTCAGGTGCAGGAGCAACATGACTGCGACGAAATTCACCGGGACTAATGCCGTGAGAGCGTTTAAATTCGCGAAAAAAAGTGCGCGAACTTCCAAAACCCGTATCCAGAGCGATACGTGTGACGGAAAGAGAAGTATTTGTCAGCAGTTCCTTTGCATACTCCAGTCTTCTGGAGTTTACATAGAGAGGGAAAGAGGTATGCAGCTTAGCGGAAAAGATTCGGGAAACCCGGAAAGGACTGACACCGAACTGCCTTGCCAACAGTTCGAGGCACAGGTTTTCCGTATAATGGCTGTCGATGTAAAGCAGTAGCTGTTGCTCTAACTCAGGATCGCTGTAACCGGATTCGGGAGCCAGAGAAAGGTTCCCGAAAATGTCTGTCAAAAGCAGGGAAAGATACCCTTGGGCATATCCGGTTACGGCTGTGGGAATTCGTTGGCTTGAATCAAAGCGGGAGCTTAGCTTTAAAAGTTCGTCCAAAGCAAGGCGGCTGTGTTCTGAGCAGGTAGCAAGGGAAAAGTGTGGCGTGTCGGGAGTTCCCATTTGAAAATGCTGTCGGTAATCGTGACAAAAACTGCTGTCGAAAATGCAAATCAGAATCCGGCTGTTTTCGGGTGTGGTAAAGCTGTGCAGACGATTGGGGAAAATCAGTGTGCCTTCGCCTGCCGAAATAAGATATTCTCTGTTATCTACCGTGGCAAGGAGACTTCCCTCCAGAACAATCATAAGCTCCACCTGTCTGTGGAGATGGGGGGCGTAGTTGTGATTTTCCGATATGTGGAACCATACCCGCTCGGAGCGGCTCTGATAGGTAATACTCATGGGAACCTCCTTTTGTAGTGAGGACTGCGGCTTATGTATTCTTGCTATGGCATAAGTATATCATATCTTGCAATAAATGTCACAAAGATTGCGAAAAATGGCGTGCAATGAGGCGTAAAGTGTGATACGCTCGGAGAGAAGGACGGGTAGGCTTAGCTGATACCGACTTTCCCGGAAGAAGGACAATAAGCTTCCGCCAATAAAGAGAGCAGAAAAGGAGTACATATGGACAAGAGTAAGATTCAGAAAATGTGGATTGCCGATCAGGGTGACGGTACCTATACCAACCCGATTCTCTACACCGATTATTCCGACCCGGATGCCATTCGCGTAGGGGAGGACTATTTTATGATTGCTTCCAGCTTCTGTAATGCACCGGCAGTACCGCTTTTGCATTCTAAGGATTTGGTAAACTGGAAGGTTATCAACTACATTATGGATAAGCTGCCGTTTGATTATTATGATAAGCCTATGCACGGCTGCGGTACCTGGGCACCTGCCATCCGTTACCATGAGGGCGTATATTATGTGTTTATTCCCATGCCCGATGAAGGAATTATTATGTGTAAGACAACAGACCCCTGGGGCAAGTGGAGTGAGCCTGCATACGTACATAAGGTAGTGGGATGGATTGATCCTTGTCCGTTTTGGGATGATGACGGAAAGGCTTACATGGTAAGTGCATTTGCCAGAAGCCGCATCGGTTTTAAGAGCTTTCTTTACATGACGCCCATTAAGCCGGATTGCTCCGGTGTGTTGGACGACGGTCAGTTTGTATATGACGGTCACGCGACCCAGCCGACCATCGAGGGCCCCAAGCTGTACAAGAGAAACGGCTATTACTATATATTTGCGCCTGCCGGTGGCGTAAAGCCCGGCTGGCAGACGGTACTTCGCTCTAAAAACATTTACGGCCCTTATGAAGAGAAAATAGTGCTCCATCAAGGAAATTCTCCCGTAAACGGCCCTCATCAGGGTGCGTGGGTGGACACCCCGGACGGACAGGACTGGTTTTTGCATTTCCAGGATGTGGGAAATGCGGGACGAATTATTCACTTGCAGCCCATGCGTTGGGAAGATGACTGGCCGGTTATCGGTGTCAATGATGTAGACGGATGCGGAGAACCTGTGCTTCGCCATAAAAAGCCGGAAGTGGGTGCGGTTTATCCCGCGGATGCGCCGGAGGATTCCGATTTCTTCGAGGGCGACACGTTGGGACTTCAGTGGCAGTGGAATGCCAATTATAAGGACGACTGGTACAGTCTCGGAAAGGGTTCGCTGACCTTGAATGCGCAGCCTGCAGACGAGGCAACTCAGCTTTGCGACATCAGCAATCTTTTGACGCAGAAGTGGCCCGCACCTGAGTTTCAGATTACCTCCTGCCTGCATTTTGATAAACTGGCAGAGGGCGATGTAGCGGGTATGGTTTCCTTAGGCGGTTGCTACAGCGCGCTGGCAGTACAGAAGAAAGACGGAAAGCTTCTGTTGCAACAGAGAACCGGAAACTGGCTGAAGGATGATGAGTCCAGAGAGGTATTAGAGGAAATCAAGGCTGATACGCTTTACATCCGCATGAAGGTGGTTGCTGCCGATGAAATCATCTTTGAGATAAGCGAGGACGAGGAGAATTTCCGTCAGGTAGGAAAGGTTACTCATACGACTCCCGGGCGCTGGGTAGGTGTGAAATCCGGTCTCTTTGCCATCAATGAGGCAGGGAATACAGGCGGTAGCATGAAGGCGGATTATTTTGTGTTTGAGCCGCTTGCATAAGTTAGGTACGGAGCGATGTGCGGCGTTTTATGAGTACGGACGCACAGCATAAACTGAAAACAGAGGCACTTGACAAATACCCTGCGGGGGTATATTCTGACAACGAAAGCAGAATACCCTCGTGGGGTATTTTGCGTTAAGAAAGGTGGAGAGCTATGTCGGAGGAAAGAATAGAGACTGCAGGTTGTTGTTGCCATCAGAAAGCAACGCCCAGAAAGGAAAAGGAACTGAAACAACTGAAAAACCGCCTGAGCAGAATTACAGGGCAGATTAACGGCATCGCAAGAATGTTGGATGAAAACCGTTACTGCGGAGATATTCTGGTGCAGGTGGCAGCGGTGGAAAGTGCACTGCAGGCTTTTGGGTATGTGGTTTTACAGGAGCATTTGAAAACCTGCGTTGTAGAAGAGATACAAAAGGGCAATACTGCCGTTGTGGAGGAGACTGTGGAGCTGGTGAAGAAGCTGAAGTAGCCGGTGAAAGAGGAAGTCGCAAAAGAAACAGTGGCAAAAGAAACAGAAGGATTGCAGAAACAGTAAAAGTTTGAAAAGCAAAGACCGGAAATAGCGGACGGGTGAGAACCGGCTGAAGGAGAGGAAAAATGAAAGAACGTTATCATATTACGGGCATGACCTGTTCGGCATGCTCTGCCCATGTGGAAAAGGCGGCGGGAAAGCTATCCGGTGTACAGCGGGTTTCCGTAAATCTCTTGACGGAAACCATGGACATCGAATATGAGGAGGACAAGCTTAGCCGGGAACAGATTGAAAAGGCGGTTGAAAAGGCCGGCTACGGTGCGGAGCTGATGCAAAGTGCCGGAAGTAGCGGGAGCACAGGCGGCGGGATAAATGGCGGCGCTGAGGCAACAGGCGGTTCCTGTGTCGGAACGGAATGTGCGGGGAGCAGTAGGAATGGGAACAGTGCGCGCAGCAATGCCGGTCGCGACAGCGTGCAGCGGAAGACGAAGGAGGAAGCAAGAGCCATGAAATGGCGGCTTGGAATCTCCATCGGTTTTCTGATACCGTTAATGTATGTGGCAATGTTTCATATGTACCATAAATGGTTCGGTTTACCGATTCCCGGTTTTATGAACCGTTTTTTCCATGGGAACGAGAATGCAATGACGTTTGCCATGACGCAGTTTATTTTACTGCTGCCCATTCTTTATATGAACCGGAAGTTTTTTGCGGTGGGCTTTAAGACCTTGTGTCATTTCTCTCCCAATATGGACAGCCTGATAGCGGTGGGAGCATCAGCAGCAATCGGATACGGTATTTTTGCAATGTACCGCATCAGCTATGGGCTGGGACATGGAGACATGGCAGTGGTAGAGCAGTATGCCCATGATTTATATTTTGAGTCGGCGGGCATGATTCTTACGTTGATTACGGTGGGAAAATATTTGGAGAGCCGTTCTAAGGGAAAGACAAGTGAGGCGATTACAAAGCTCATGGATTTGTCACCTAAAACAGCGGTTTTGTTAAGGGAAGACGGAACGGAAGAGGAGGTTCCCACAGAAGCAGTTTGTGCAGGAGACATTTTCCTGGTGAAGCCGGGAAGTCTGGTGCCGGTGGACGGAACCGTCGTGGACGGAAACTCCAGTGTGGATGAGGCGGCCATTACGGGCGAGAGCATTCCGGTGGAGAAGCAGGTGGGCGACAAGGTAGTTTCTGCTACGGTAAATAAATCGGGATTTTTGAAATGCCGGGCAGATCGGGTGGGAGAGGATACCACGTTATCCCAGATAATTCGTCTGATGGAAGAGGCAAGCGCCGCAAAGGCCCCCATGGCACAGCTGGCCGATAAGGTGGCGGGAGTATTTGTTCCGGTGGTTATGGGAATTGCCCTTGTTACCTTTATAATATGGCTGCTTTCGGGGGCGGGTATGGAGTTTGCCGTATCTACGGGAATTTCCGTTCTGGTGATTTCCTGTCCCTGTGCGCTGGGGCTGGCAACGCCGGTGGCGATTATGGTAGGAACGGGAGTGGGCGCAAACCACGGCATTCTGATTAAATCGGGAGAGGCTCTGCAACGTACCCGTGAGGTGGATACGGTTGTTTTGGATAAAACGGGAACCGTAACAAGCGGTAAACTTCGTGTAACGGGAATCGACTGCTATACATCGGATATGTCTGTAGATACGTTGCTTAGGATTGTGGCAGCGCTGGAGAAGAAGAGCGAACACCCTCTGGCGGAGGCCATTGTGAAACATGCTGAGGAACGAAATTTAAGTCTTCCCCGTATAAGGGACTTTCGAGCAAGCTTCGGCAGAGGCGTGGAGGGGGTGCTGGCAGAGGATATTGAGCCCTGTTCGATGATATCGGGGGCGGACGGTCCCACATCGGTTATAGTACGCCCGAGCGGAAGCACCGGAGAGAGTAAAGAAGGCAGTGGCGTCGCAGATGGCGCGAAGACGGAGCAAATCAGGAACAGAACGGATGCGGGCGTGAAAGCAGGCACCGGATTTCTGGTGGGAAACCTGGCATTTTTAAAGGAGCGGAACATCCACCCGGAGGAAGTGGTTTTGGAAAGTCTGGATCGGATTGCGGCGGAGGGACGTACACCGCTTCTTGTGGCGGAGATTACCGGACAGGGGGGAAGGTATCTGGGAACCATCGATGTGGCAGATGAGATCCGTCCTACATCAAGACAGGCCATACAGAAGCTGCATAAGATGGGAATCCGGGTGGTAATGCTGACCGGTGACAATAAAAGAACCGCGGAGGCGGTGAAATCGCAGCTTGGAATCGGTCAGGTAATTGCGGAGGTTATGCCTCAGGATAAGGAAAAGGAAATCCGCAGACTGCGGGCGGAAGGAAGCAAGGTGGCCATGGTGGGTGACGGTATCAATGATGCGCCCGCGCTGGCAGCGGCTGATGTGGGGATGGCAATCGGCAGCGGTACGGATGTTGCCATGGAAAGTGCGGACATTGTTTTGATGAAGAGCGATTTAAGGGATGCGGTGACAGCAATCAGGCTCAGCCGTCAGGTGATTCGCAATATCAAGCAGAATCTGTTTTGGGCATTCTTTTATAATGCAATTGGTATTCCCTTAGCGGCGGGTGTGTGGTATCCTGTTTTCGGGCTTAGGCTGAATCCCATGTTTGGTGCTGCGGCCATGAGTATGAGCAGCATTTTTGTGGTTTGCAACGCGCTGAGGCTGAGGCGATTTACGAGTGATTTTATACCGCTGAAAATTAGGACGGCGAACGGAACTGCAACCGTGGCAGAGGATGCAAACGAAGCAGAAAAGACAACAACACAAGACGCCACCGCAATTAAGGCAGCGGAAGAAAAACAGGCAACAAATCAGGAACTGAAAACAGAAAACGCAAGAATAGAAAGTGAGGAAAAAACAATGACAAAGGTAATGACAATCGAGGGAATGATGTGCGGACACTGTACGGGCAGAGTGCAGAAGGCGTTGGAGGCACTGGAAGGTGTGGGCAGTGTAACCATGAGTCTGGAGGACAAGACCGCAACCGTAGAACTGACAGGCGAGGTTGGTGATGAAGTGCTGACCGCAGCAGTTAGCGATGCGGGCTATGAGGTCATTGAAGTAAAGTAGAGGAATTCGATTAAAAAAACGGGAATAAAAAATTTATACTTTCTTAATTGATTTTTGTGTTGCGCGTGTTATAGTGGTTATAGAACAAAGAAACAAGGAGGTTCACCATTATGAATATACAGAAATTTACGCAAAAGTCCATACAGGCAGTGCAGAACTGTGAGAAGCTGGCTTATGAATACGGAAATCAGGAGATAGAGCAGGAGCATTTGCTGTACAGCTTGCTGACCCTGGAGGACAGCCTGATATTGAAGCTGATTCAGAAAATGGAAATCCAAAAGGAGCATTTCCTAAACAGAGCGGAGCAGGCGATAGCCAAGCGCACTAAGGTGCAGGGCGGTCAGGTCTACGTGGGACAGGATTTGAATAAGGCGTTGGTAAATGCGGAGGACGAGGCAAAGCGGCTGGGAGACGAGTATGTTTCCGTGGAGCATTTGTTTCTTGCTATGCTGGAGAACCCAAACCGTGAATTAAAGCAGCTTTTCAAGGAGTACGGTATTACAAGAGAGCGTTTTCAGCAGGCACTTGCTACCGTGCGGGGGAATCAGCGGGTTACAAGCGATAATCCGGAGGCAACCTACGATGCGTTGGAAAAGTACGGGCAGGAGCTGGTGGAAAAGGCGAGAAACCAAAAGCTTGACCCAGTCATCGGCAGAGACAGCGAGATTCGTAATATCATCCGGATTTTGTCCCGTAAGACAAAGAATAATCCGGTACTGATCGGAGAGCCCGGTGTGGGTAAAACTGCCGTGGTGGAAGGACTTGCCCAGCGTATTGTGAGAGGCGATGTCCCGCAGGGCTTAAAGGACAAGAAACTGTTTGCATTGGATATGGGTGCGCTGGTGGCGGGAGCGAAGTACCGCGGTGAGTTTGAGGAACGTCTGAAAGCGGTTCTGGATGAGGTGAAGAACAGCAACGGACAGATTATTCTGTTTATTGATGAACTGCATACCATCGTGGGCGCAGGTAAGACGGATGGCGCTTTGGATGCGGGGAATATGCTAAAGCCCATGCTGGCAAGAGGCGAACTGCACTGTATCGGTGCTACCACACTGGATGAGTACAGACAATATATTGAAAAGGATGCTGCGCTGGAACGTCGGTTTCAGCCGGTTCTGGTGGATGAGCCTACAGTGGAGGATACCATCTCCATCCTGCGTGGTCTCAAGGAGCGCTATGAGGTTTACCACGGCGTAAATATTATGGACAATGCATTGGTCAGTGCGGCGGTGCTTTCCAACCGCTATATTTCCGACCGTTTCCTGCCGGATAAAGCCATTGACCTGGTGGATGAAGCCTGCGCGTTGATTAAGACGGAACTGGATTCCATGCCTACGGAGTTGGATGAACTGCAGAGAAAAATCATGCAGATGGAAATCGAAGAGGCGGCCCTGAAAAAAGAGGATGACCGTCTGAGTACGGAGCGTCTTGCAGATCTGCAAAGAGAGCTTGCGGAAATGCGGGAGGAGTTTGCGGGAAAGAAGGCTCAGTGGGATAACGAAAAGGCCTCTGTCGACAGGCTTTCCAAGCTGCGTGAGGAAATCGATACGGTAAACAATGAAATTCAGATTGCCCAAAGAGAGGGGAATCTGGAAAAAGCAGCAGAATTAAGCTACGGTAAGCTCCCCGATTTAAAGAAGCGGTTGGCACAGGAAGAGGAAAAAGTCGGTGCATCGGAGATGACACTGGTGCATGAAAAGGTTTCCGAGGAGGAAATCGCGAAGATTATTTCCCGTTGGACGGGTATTCCCGTAGCAAAGCTCACGGAGAGCGAACGCAATAAGACCCTGCATCTGGACGAGGAACTGCATAAGCGTGTTATCGGTCAGGAAGAGGGTGTAACAAAGGTGACGGAAGCCATTATCCGTTCCAAAGCGGGTATTAAGGACCCGGAGAAGCCGATCGGATCGTTCCTGTTCTTAGGCCCTACCGGTGTGGGGAAAACGGAACTTGCGAAGTCGTTGGCAGCAGCCCTGTTTGATGATGAAGCAAATATGGTGCGTATTGATATGAGTGAGTATATGGAGAAGCATTCCGTATCCCGCTTAATCGGAGCCCCTCCCGGATATGTAGGATATGATGAGGGCGGACAGTTGACCGAGGCAGTTAGGAGAAAACCCTACAGCGTTGTGCTGTTTGACGAGGTGGAAAAGGCGCATCCTGATGTATTTAATGTGCTGTTGCAGGTGCTGGATGACGGGCGCATTACGGATTCGCAGGGAAGAACAGTAGACTTTAAGAACACGATTCTGATTATGACCTCGAACATCGGCGCAGGTTATCTGCTGGACGGTATTCTGCCGGACGGAACCATCAGTGAGCAGGCGGAAAAGGCGGTAATGAACGAGCTTCGGGGACATTTCAGACCGGAGTTCTTAAACCGGCTTGACGAAACCATCCTGTTTAAGCCTCTGACGCGGGAAAATATCGGCGGTATTGTGGACTTGGTAATCGCAGATTTGAACCGCAGACTGGAGAATAAGGAGCTTACTTTACACCTGACAGAGGAAGCGAAGGATTTCATTGCGGACAATGCCTATGACCCGGTGTACGGTGCCCGTCCCTTAAAGCGTTATATCCAGAAGCATGTGGAGACCCTGGCGGCAAAGCTGATTCTGGCAGATAAGGTACAGAGCGGTGATGTGATAGAAATTACGGTGGAGACGGATGAACTGTCTGCGTCCGTGGTAAAAAACTGAACGCAGACAGCGGAAACGGAGTCGGCAATCTGTAAAGACGATATGAATGCAAAATTTTAGAGAAACAGATTCCTGTGAGTTGCAATAGTCCGAAAAAGATTGACATTCCATGGGAAATATCCGACAATAGAAGCAACGAAAAAGGCACGTAAACGGTGCGGACAGTCGGAGGGAATATGTCAGTTACATTCGAGGAAAAACAGGAGCTGTTTCTACTGAATACGCCGTCCACCACCTATGCAATCGGCGTGGTGGACAACAGATATCTGTGCCACGTATATTACGGGAAATCTATTGATTCTGCGGATATCCGTTACCTTCTACGAGAGGATGAGCATCCTTTCCCGCCGGGACAAAGCAAGCGGGAGGAAAATTCCTTTCTGAATGCGGCGAAGATGGAATACCCGGAAACCGGTATGGGTGATTACCGTGAGTCGGCTTTTTGCGTGCGCAGCATGCAGGGGCACAGAGCCAGTGAACTGATTTATAAAAAGTACGAAATAGTGCCGGGAAAGCCCAAGCTTTTGGGCTTACCGGCTACTTGGGGTGGCGCAGAGGACTGTACCACCCTAAAGCTGTATTGCAGGGATGAATTATTGGGATTGGAGGTCTGTCTGCAATATACGGTTTTTGAAAAGTTGGATGCGATTACCAGAAGTGTACTGGTGATGAACCGGGGAGAGGAGCCGGTTT
>JAZQCX010000099.1:0-9436 GCA_045546495.1 Acetatifactor sp.
TGAAAACGGAAATGCTATAATGAAGACAAGGGAACCACCACCCCAGGGGTATTGGTCCCGCTTTCGGGAACCACCACCCCAGGGGTGTTGGTCCCGCATTCAGGAACCACCACCCCAGGGGTATACGATTACAGGGTATAAAGTGTAGCAAAATGTAAAGGAACGGCGGAACATGTACATTTTTATTTCTCATTCGTCAGCTGAGGCAGATGTGGCGTCTGCGCTTTGCGGGATGATAGAGCAAAACGGAATGACCTGTTTTTTGGCACCGCGGGACATTCGGTCGGGATATGAATATGCAGAGGAAATTGCAAACGGGATTGACCGTGCGGATGCAGTGCTTTTATTGCTGTCCGAAGCGGCGAACCGTTCTCCGCATGTGCTGAGAGAGGTGGAACGGGCGGTTACGAAATCGGTTCCGATTTTGGTATACAGGTTGGAAAAGGTTACTTTAACTAAATCCATGGAGTATTTTTTGATGACGCACCAGTGGATGGCTGCAGGTCAGGACAGCTATGGGGACGTCGTCAGATGTATCGCTAAGTTGCATAGGGATGAGGATGGTGACAAAAGCGTTGTAACTGTAGGCAAGGGAAGAGCAGAAAAAGCAGTATTCGAAGGACAGTCTGTGACAAAGGCCGGAAAGGGAGGCCGGAAGAGAGGACTGTTTTGGGCGTTGGCTACGGCGTTTTTTGTTGCACTGGCGGCAATATGGGTGGTATTTTACGTAAGGCAACCCATGAAGGTGGTGCCGGGAGATACACTTGTTATGGGAAGCTACAATGGGGAAGAAATGGAGTGGCGTGTTTTACGGGTGTCGGAGGACGGCAGACAGGCACTTGTTGTTTCCGGAGAGGTGCTGAGCGTGAAGGCTTTTGATGCGCCGGAAAGCGGACGGTACAACCATGACGGAACTGAGAATTTCTTTTTTTCCGGGGAAGAGCCGGATTTGGCAATGCAGGCCTACATACGCGGGAACAGCAGCTGGGAACAGTCTAATATCAGAACATGGTTGAATTCTGATCGGGAAAATGTGGTCTACGAGGGGCAGGCACCTACGTCGGCTGCCATGGCGGACGGAACAAACGGTTATCATGATGAGAAAGGCTTTCTCTGTAATTTTACGGAGAAGGAACGGAAAAAGATTGTACCGACTACCATAGTAACAAACGGGAATGCGCTGTCGGAAACAGAAGTAACAGAAACCCGAGACTATGTGTTTTTATTATCCTTAGAGGAACTGGAACTGTTCCGGGAGGCGGATGTTGCGCTGACGGCACCGCTTTCCGTGGGAGCCGCAGAGAAAAACGGGAGCAGCTGGTATCAGGATTATTGTCTGGATTACGGAACGGATGCCATGATGTGGTGGTTGAGAGAGCCGGTGGAAGATTCTTCCTGTCAGTGTTATCTGGTGGGAAACGGATATTATGAGGAGAATATATATACATGGGAAGTCGGCGTGGAAAGCTTCGGAATCCGTCCGGCCATGACGATTGATTTGCGAAAATAGTGCAGATTGGGGTGAATTCAAATGGCATACGAGAAATTGTTGAACGAAATCTATGCGGCAGTATCGCTGAAATATCTTTGGGCGGAATATCGGCCGGTTTTTGTGAAGAGCGAGTCCCCCGACTGGGTAAATGAGACTTTGGATTTGGGACTGGAGGTCAGTCAGGCGTTGCAACCGGATGACGGGCAAATGGAGAGCTTTATTGAAAAGTATCTGGGGTGCCGCAAGGAAGAGCTTCCGGTGTCTGCCATGGAACGGTACGGTGACAGACTGCACTTTTACAACGGGCGGTTCTGGGCGATTCTGCCGGGTGAAAACAGTAATCAGAACTGTATGTCCAAGGCAAAGTACCGCTTTCATAAAAAGCTGGAAAAGCTGAATACCAATTATGTACATTATCGTCAGAACGGATTGTATCTCTTCCTGCATCCCGGGGAAAAGGACATGGTGGATGCGGAGGAACTGTTTGCTTATATGAAGGAGCAGCAGGCATTGTGCGGAACCCGGTTTGACTGGATATTCCTGAACTGTGCGGATGTGATTTATGTTTGTAATTATCAGGCAGATGCGTTGGAGACGATTGTGTTACCGCAAAATGCCGCAAGCTTTTTGAATACCGAAACAGAGAGGTTGCGCCATATGGGAGAATGGCCGGATGGTGCTTCCATAGAAAGATAAAGGTAAAAAACTTTTTAGAAAACCTAAAAAAGACAAAAAAGTCGCAAAATTAAATCGGATTGTATTTACAAATGATATAATTGTGAATATAATAGTATTATCTATACGAAAGAATGGGAGTCTGATATCTTCTGTGCCGATAAGAAGACTGCCGAGAGGCTTGCTTATGGATAATAATACGAAAAATAAAACGACTGAGATAGATGCCTATATCCAAGATCAGGAGTATATTGCCAATAAATACGTGTTGCGTTGTTTTACGCTGACGATGGTAATTTATACCTTTATTTTTGTTTTGAATTTGTTGAATATATTTATTGTGAATAAGAATATCATGCTGATGGGGTATGTCCCGTCGGTGTTGGTTTACGTGCTGATGCACATTATGTTTCCGAACCGCTTTCTTTCCAATAAGGCTACAAAGTATCTGGTGATTCTTTGTGCGGTTATTGTTTCTACATTCATTGGTATTTCTGTTACCTATCATGCCATCATTGTTTCTGTGTTACCCGTGCTGTATGCAATTTTATATTCCTCCAAGCGAGTGATGCGGTTTGCTATGTATCTTACGGTTCTCAGTACCATAGCTATCGTTTATGCCGGTTATTTCTTCGGACTGTGTGATGCGAACATGGCGCTGCTGACTACGGACAGATTGCGTGTACACAGCGAGAACGGCGTATTTCTTTTGACGCAGGTGAATGCGAATCCGTATGTGACGCTGGGGCTGTATTATGTGGTTCCCAGATGTCTGCTTTTCCTGTCGGTCGCTTTTGTGGGACGAAGTATTTATAATATTATTAACGGTAGTCTGGAAAAAGCAAAACTGACGGCGGCGTTGGAAGCGGCAAAGGCAGAGGCGGAGCGCGCGAATGCGGCAAAGTCCCAGTTCCTTGCAAGAATGTCCCATGAGATCAGGACACCCATGAATGCGGTAGTAAGCATGAATGAAATGATTCTGAATGAAAGCGGCGAGGAAGAAATTCTGAAGTACGCCCAGGATATCAAAAACTCCTCGGAAATGCTTTTGGGGATTGTAAACGAGGTGCTTGATTCCTCCCAGATTGAAGCGGGAAAAATGAAGCTTGTAGAAAGCCCGTATGAGATGAGCAAGCTTTTGAATAATCTGTATAAAATGATTGACATGAAAGCACGGGAGAAGAAGCTGGAGCTGGTCTTTGATATTGATCCGGCGATTCCCAGCCAGTGCCTTGGAGATGAAAAGAGAATTCGACAGGTGTTGATTAACCTGCTGACCAATGCCGTAAAATATACGGAAAGGGGAAAGGTTACTCTGACCGCATCCTGTACTACGGATGGGGAGAGCGCCTTTATACAGTTTTCCGTAAGGGATACCGGCATCGGTATCCGGGAGGAAGATATCGGTAAGCTTTACGAAGAATTCCAGCGATTCGATATGTTCCGTAACCGCAATGTAGAGGGAACGGGACTCGGTATGAACATCGTACAGGAATTCCTGAAGCTTATGGGAAGTGAACTGCAGATACAGAGTGAGTATGAGAAGGGCAGTGAGTTCTCCTTTATACTGGAGCAGAAAATTATGAACCATACGCCTCTGGGAGATTTTAGAGAGTCGACTTATTCCTCTGAAAGAGAGACCTGCCGTATGGCATATATTGCACCGAGTGCGAGGGTGCTTGTAGTTGACGATTCAGCTATGAACTTAAAGGTATTCAGAACGCTGTTAAAGAATACGAGGATTCAAATTACGACGGCACAAAGCGGTGAGGAGTGTCTGGAGATTTTGCGGCAGCAGTCCTTCCATCTTGTTTTGTTGGATCATAAGATGCCCGGTATGGACGGTGTAGAGACATTGAAGATTATTAAAGCTGAGAAGCTTTGTGAGAACGTTCCCATCGCCATGCTGACAGCCCATGCCCAGGTGGAAGCCAGCCGTTTCTACTTACAGCAGGGCTTTGAGGATGTGCTGACAAAGCCGATTTTGCCGGATGCCTTAGACAGACTGATGATGCGGTATCTGCCGGTGGAGCCGTTTAGACCCGAAGCACCGGAGCAGGTCTCTTCCGAGGAGTTGAAGCCCCTTGTCGAAGAGATACAACAGGAAAAGGTGTTACAGGAAGATGAGGCGGCTAAGTCCCCGCTGGATGAGCTGATGAGCCGTTTGCCTGATTTAGATGTGAAAGAGGGCATCGGGAACTGTGGCGGCGAAGAGAATTTTTATGTGGAAATCCTGAGAGACTTTGTGGAGCTGCCCATTAAAGAAGAGCTGGCGAGGTTTTTAGAAGAGGGAAATGCCAAGGAATACTGCGTGCGCATTCACGGTTTTAAGAATAACGCATACACCATAGGACATAAGAATTTAGGCGACCTTGCCTATGGAATGGAAAAGCTCAGCCGTGAGTCCCTGCCGCCGGAGATAGAACAGATGCAGGAGCAGCTGGTGAAGGAATATGACAGGCTTTGTGGAGAAATAAGAGTAGCACTGGGAGAAAGATAAGCTGTTACAATGTATAAGGACGAAGCCATGGGAAATACTCTCCCTAGTAAGAATCATTACAGAATAGGAGAGATGTGTATGGAAAGTCTGGATACAATCAGATTGCTGAAGGAATGCGATGCGGGAACCAAGATGGCAGTTTCCTCCATTGACGAAGTGCTTGAGGATGTGAAGGATTCCGAGTTAAAGCAGCTTTTGCAGGAAAGTAAAAGTCATCACGAGAAGCTGGAAAACGATATCTGTGGTTTGCTCAGGGAGCATTCCGCCGAAGAGAAGGATCCCAGTCCCATTGCGAAGGGGATGTCCTGGATGAAAACCAATATGAAGATGACCATGGATAGCAGTGATGCAACGGTGGCGGACTTGATTACGGATGGCTGTAATATGGGTGTAAAGACCCTGAACAGATATCTAAACCAGTATAAGGCAGCAGATAATGAGTCAAAGGCAATCTGCGGCAAACTGATATCCATTGAAGAACAGCTTTGCAAGGAATTGCGCAGACATTTGTAAGCAAGTAAGAGCGGTTGTGACAAAGGCGGAAGGTCGGGAGACTTTCTGCCTTTTTGATTGATAAATATAGAGCATAAATATGATTTATATGGTATAATAATTCTGCTAGCGCAGAATTTAATCCGGCTTACGGCGTCTTACAAACGCCGGTGATTGATTTTGAAACAAAGGACAAAATATGAGAAATCAGATGTCTGTAAGAATTTTGAAAATAATGTTTGGGCTTGTACTGTTAGCGGTGATGCTCATGTTTGTTTTGGGAGAATTGCTTCTGCCTGCTGAGGATGCCATGCAGAACGGCACTTGTGTACAGCTTCAGGCTGGGTGGGAGAGAGTTCGTGAGGACGGTACAAGAGAAAAGGTGCAGCTTCCCGGTCGATGCGATGCAAAGTGGGGGGAGGTTGTTCGGCTGGAGACATTGCTGCCGGATACGCAGCAGGATACATGGATTTGCATGAGAGCCTCCCAGCAGGATATGCGTATTTATGTGGACGGGGAATTAAGACAGGAATACGATCCCCGTAATTCCTTACTGTTCAGTAGGAACAGTGCCAGTGCTTTTGTGTTTGCGAAGATACTTTGTCAGGATGCCGGAAAGGTGCTTGCAATTGAGCTGGAAAGCGATTCGGAATATACGGGATTTCTAAATCCGGTATATGAAGGGGAAAAATACGATATTGCGGCGATGATGCTCGAAGAGTGCGCATTGGTTTTGGGTGTGGCGGTATTGATGTTGATTATCAGCGGGATGACGCTTTTCTTGGGATGTGTTTTGCGTCTGATTTATAAGCGTCGGGTGGATATTTTATATCTTGCGCTGGGAAGCTTACTGCTTTCATCGTCAATGCTGGTGGAATCGCGTATCAGACAGTTTTTCCTGCCGAATTCGTCTGTGGCGGCGCACACGGGCCTGTTGCTGACAATATTGATTCCGTATCCCTTTATGGTTTATGTAAGCAGAGTTCAGGGAGGACGGTATAAAGGCGCTTATAGAATACTGTCTTTATGTGTTGCCTTCAATTTGGCAGGCTCCACATTGTTACAGTCCCTGCATATATTGGATTTGGCGGACACTATGGTGGTGTCTTATGTGGTGATTCTTGTCATGCTGGTTGTGATGGCGGTTACCATTTGTCTGGATGTGATACGGAAGAGGATACGGGAATACGGCGTTGTAGCATGGGGCTTCGGAGCCATGATTTTTGTTGCGCTTTGCGAGGTTTACATAAACTTTTTCCCGGAGGTTTCCCTGCATGGCGGAATTCTATTGAGCCTTGGATTATTGATTCTGCTGCTTTTTGCGGGAGTAAAAACCGTGCAGGATCTGGCTGCTGTGGAGCGTGAAAAGCAGATGGCAATTGCTTCCAGTGACGCCCAGACAAAATTCATCGCCAATATTTCCCATGAAATCAGGACACCGATTAATACGATTTTGGGTATGAATGAGATGATACTGCGGGAAAGCAGTGAAGGGGAAGTACTTCGATATGCGGGAAATGTCCGAAGTGCCGGAGAACTGCTCATTGGGCTGATTAATGATGTACTGGATTACTCTAAAATGGAGGCCGGCATGATGGTGCTTACGGAAGCGGATTACTACCCGGCAGAAATGCTGGCGGACGTAATCGCGGGAATACAAATCAAGGCGGGCGGAAAGGGTCTGACATTTCAGACGGAAATTGCGGAGAGCATACCGAGAGTGCTGCATGGGGATGAAATCAGAATCTGTCAGATTTTTAATAACCTGTTGACCAATGCCGTAAAGTATACAAGCCGGGGAACGGTTAAACTGACAGTGAGAGGAATGCATACGGAAAACGGGTTTATGCTGTATGCATCCGTACAGGATACGGGGGCGGGCATCCGGGAAGAGGATATGGATAAGCTCTTTGACAGCTTTAAGCGGTTGGAAGAGAAGAAAAACCGACATATCGAGGGAACAGGTCTGGGGCTCAATATTACAAATCAGCTTTTAGAGCTGATGGGCGGTAGTATCAGTGTGCAAAGTGCGTATGGTCAGGGCTCCTGCTTTACGGTAATGATTCCGCAAAAAATCGTGGATGCCCAGCCGATGGGAAACCATGAAGAGGCATATCGTAAGGCAATGGTGGATGCGGCGCGTGCGCAAACCTCTTTTTATGCGCCGGATGCGGAAATACTGGTGGTGGACGATAATGAGATGAATCTGATGGTAATGCGTGCACTGCTGAAGCGGACCGGCGTCAAGTTGACAACGGCAAGCGGCGGTGCGGAATGTATGGAGCTTTGCAGGATTCATCGTTATGATTTGATATTGATGGATCATATGATGCCTGACCCGGATGGTGTGGAAACATTACATATGCTTCGCGAGGATAAAAACTCCAGAAACAAAGATACAAAGGTGATCGTTTTAACTGCAAATGCAATGGTTGGCGCTGCAGAGGAGTATCTTCGTGAGGGATTTGCGGATTATCTTTCCAAGCCGGTTATGGCGGAAGCGCTGGAGAAGATGATGAACAAACATCTGCCCACAGAAGGAAAAGCAGAACAAGCGAACGAACCGGATTTGCTTGAAATAGACAGAGCAAAGGGATTGGCTTTTTGCAGTGACGATGAAGAAGTATATAAGGAAATTCTGGAAACCTTTTCCGCAGAGGGCTTAAAAAATCTGGATAAGCTTGTGGGATATTATGGCAGTGAAGATTGGAAGAATTACAAGATTGTGGTACATGCCATAAAGGGTACTTCCCGTCTCATAGGGGCAGATGCTTTTTCGGAGAAGGCGAAGCAGCTGGAAATGGCGGCGAAGGATGAAAAGACAGATATCATAAAAGCGCAGCATGAGCAGTTCTTGGGGAAATATCGCGAGCTGTTGCAGCGTGTTGCTGCTGAAATAGAGAAATAGAGCGAAAGGTTTTTGGAAAATGAGTGAAGAAAAGATTAGTCAGCAGGAGCAAAAACAGCGGGAGCATATCCCGCAGGAGGGAAATCCTTTAGGATATGCTCCGGTAGGAAAGCTGATGGTAAAGTTTGCGGTTCCCAGTATCGTTGCGATGCTGGTGGGGGCGCTGTACAACATAGTGGATCAGCTGTTTATCGGTCATGCCATAGGAGCATTGGGAAATGCGGCAACCAATATTGCGTTTCCGTTTACCACATCCTGTCTGGCTTTGGCGCTTTTGTTCGGTATCGGAGGTGCTTCCAGTTTTAACTTAAATTTAGGACGTGGCAATACAAAGGAAGCGCCCTATTATGTGGGCAACGCACTGACAATGCTGATTTTGTGCGGTACGACTTTGATGATTGTGGCACAGCTGTTTTTGGAGCCGCTTCTGTTGCTGTTCGGTTCGCCGGCGGATGTGATGCCCTACGCGAAGCCTTATGTGCGGATTACTGCCATCGGTTTTCCCTTTTTACTTTTGGGAACAGGCGGCGGGCATCTGATGCGTGCTGACGGCAGTCCAAAGATGACCATGATTTCCAACATTACCGGTGCGGTTATTAACGTGGTGTTGGATGCGCTGTTTGTGCTGGGCTTCCATTGGGGAATGGAAGGTGCCGCACTTGCTACCATTATCGGTCAGATGGCATCAGCGGGAATTGTGCTCTGCTACATGAGGCGGTTTAAAACAGTTCCTCTTTTACGGGAGCATTTTATTCCCCGGCTAAAATATCTCAAGGATGTGTTTGCCATCGGCATGGGCTCCTTCTTTAACCAGATTGCAATGATGCTGGTGCAGGTGGTATTAAACAATTCTTTAAAGCATTATGGTGCGCTTTCGGCGTACGGAGAGTCCATTCCCATAGCCTGTGCAGGAATCGTTATGAAGGTGAATCAGATATTCTTCTCCGTAGTTATCGGTATCGCGCAGGGAAGCCAGCCGGTGGAAAGCTTTAATTACGGTGCAAAGAATTACAGACGAGTGCGGGAAGCCTATCGGTTCGCGGCAACAACGGCGGGAGCCATTTCCGTCTGCTCCTTTATCCTGTTCCAGACTATGCCGGGGCAGCTTTTGGCACTGTTCGGAGAAGGGTCACCGGAGTATTTTGAATTCGGTGTTAAGACCTTCCGGGTGATGCTGTTCTTTACCTGGTTAAGTCGGATCGTAGCCATGTCGTTCTGTGAGCCAAGGAGTTGTAGCTAAGTGTTGTCTTCCTAAGACCGCTTGGCCTCCGACTTGACTATGCCGGGGCAGCTTTTGGCACTGTTCGGAGAAGGGTCACCGGAGTATTTTGAATTCGGTGTTAAGACCTTCCGGGTGATGCTGTTCTTT
>JAZQCX010000100.1:0-9850 GCA_045546495.1 Acetatifactor sp.
CACAGAACGACATGGCTACGATCCGACTTCTCCGATGTATTCTTCAGACTGTTCGTTCCTTCCAGCTGAATCTTCAAATCCTTTTCGCTATACAGTGCAGACATATATTCGTCGTCTGCATTGTACACATAGCCTGCGCCACTGTATGCATAGTTATTCAACGTCAACGTACCGTCTTTGTAATAGGCATAACCGCCGGAAGGTTTTACAGGGCTGATAAATCCTTCATTGGAAAGATATTCGCCCGTGACCATTCCGACACCGCCCACATACAGGTCATTGTCTCGGTCCGCTTCATAACCACAGCTGCACTTACCGGTTGCATCATCAAAGTCATGCTCCGCATATTCCTCTACTAATGCTTCGGGATACCGTGTAATGATACAATCCTTGGTACATGTCTTCCAATGATGTGTTTCATTATAGATATAATAATCACTGTATTCATGATCACATTCCGCAGCGATTAGCACAGAAGCAGCCGGAGAGCCGTCCGCATACAGAATCGTTTGAAACGCAGGGTTCACCTCTTCATATAGTCCGCATACGCCACCGTCAGGCACCATAACGGATAATCCGGCAGCAATATCAAAGCTGTCGTAAACCACAAACGCCCGGTCATCGGTTGTAACCAGCACGTTACTGTCTGAGATTGCTACTTTGTTAGCATAAACACCATATTGTGCGTCACATATCTCCAGTGTACTGTTTCCTTTGATGGTCACACCGGTATTATTGCAATCAATACCACCGTATACATCCAGAATATCTACCGTGCTGCTGTCTATGATGAGATCTCCTTCGCTGTTCTCAAAACCGGATTCTGCGTTGCGGATAATCAACTCACTGTTTGTGATGATTATGTCCTCGTCGTAGGCATCAATACCGTCACCATAGGCATCTATTATTACCGCAGCATCTGTAATCTGCACTCCACCGGCGATACCATCATCATCGGCATATATTTTAAGCGTACAGCCACCGCTGATGAATATGCTGCCGTAGGTTTCAATACCGTCGCTGCCGACCAAAACATATACATCACTGTTTCCGCCGATAGTTATATTACCCTCCTCAGAAGAATAGATACCGTCACTATCAGCCTCAATATGTATCTTACTGCTTCCACCGATAGTTATATCACTATCGGTATAGATACCGTCACTATCAGAGTAAACAGTTAACTTGCTGTTCCCGGTAATTTCAACTTCAGCGCCATCAAGACCATCGTCACCTGCATTCAGTGTCACATCACAGTTTTCACAAAGCTTCAAGTCACAGAGGCTGCAAATACCGTCATCTCCGCAGGAAATTTCCAGCACGCACGCTCCGCCAACAGTCACGCCCTCATTGTCTGTAAAGATACCGTCTTGTGAGGAATCAATTGTCAAAGAACCATTGCCGCCAATGTTCAAGCCGCCTTTTGCAGCCATACCGTCGCCTAAACAATTGTCCTCCAAAGAATCCGTATTGGCAAGGCTGTTCTCACCCTCCAAAATCACATTCAATACAGCTTCATAGTCGGAGTAGAGTGCCGCAGTATAATTATAATATGCACCCTCCTCCTCATCATAAAAAGGCTCATACAAATATCCCGGACCCTCATAGCTATAGTTGTTCAGGGTCAATGTATTGTCCTTGATATAAGCATATCCGCCACTTGCAGGCTTGCTGCTACTGCTGCTTGTTGCGCCGTTTGCAAGATACTCTCCGTTTCTCATACCTACGCCGCCCACATAAATGACGTAGGGATTGGGGTCGGGCTCTACCTTAACAGTACAGGTCTTCTCCCCGTCATCCTTAGATACAACCGAAACTACGGATTTATCGGCAGCAACCAGTACACCGTCCTCTTCCGTAAAGGCTGCATAGCCTGTCATCGTAACCCCGGTGACCTTATATGCTTCCCCGTCTATAACATAGGTACTGATACCCTCATCACAGGTTAACGTACCGGAACCCATAATATATCCTCTATTTTGAATGTTATAGGCTACAAATTCCGTATTATTTCCTATGGTAACGGCAGGCGTGCTATGATTCTCTATATACAGCGTAACCTCCGGATTGCCGCTTACATGCTCAAACACACCGTAGGCTACATAAATACCGTTTTCATCATAAGAAAACTGGCTGGCAGGTTGAACGGTTCCGTCGCTCATAACGAGAATTGGCTCGCCCGGATCGCCATACATGGCAAAGGAATCTTCTCCCGCAAGGCCCATACTGATCAGGGCAGTTCCATCCACCAAACCGGCAGCAAACGAATCATCCTTTTGTATGAGGGCATTCACACCCATATCATTACCGGATACTGTAATACCATACGTCGCTACATCTTTTATTCTGATAGCCGGAGAATTGTCACTGCGCAGGACAATAACGCCCTCCTTCAGTATCATATCTCCTTCAACACCAAAGCAGGCTGTTGCGGAGCCGTCCCCATCGTCCCAATCGCCCCAATCAATGCCTTCCAAGACATCAGTGGTACCTGCCGGAGCAGTCACTCTCAAATAACCGTCCAAAGAAACACCGTCCAGTAAAGAGTCGGGATCGATCGTCACCTTTCCTTCCCTGAAAATAAGTCTGACAGAGGATTCCCCGTCTTGCTCAGGAAAATACTCATATATTCTCACTTCCGTTGCTTCATTGTTGTACACTTCCTCCCGCGTAAGCACATCATCCGCCTTCATGCTGATGCAGTTTCTCTCTTCACCCAACACACAGGTGCGAGCGCCAGCCGCGTCGATTGTAAGCTTTTCTAAATTGGTATAACCGCCTTCTCCGTCAGGATATGCTATACATAAGCTTTCCGAACCATCCAGCACGGTCTCGACTTCACCTTCCAATACCGACACAAAATACCCCAGATAAAGCTCTTCGTCATATGCCTCAGCAACCCTTGCGCCGTCAGCGCAGGCCGTATACTCTCTGCCATCGATTTCCTTCATTTCACCGGGATCAAAGATGTATTCCGTTTCAGCCAACAAAGCCTGATTTTCCGCCGTATTTGTTTCCTCCGCATGTACCGGAAACTCTATGCCGGCAACCAGTAACACCGCTGTCAGTACAAGTGTCGCAATTTTTTTCATTTTCCACTTTTTCATAATGCGTCTCTCCTTTGTATCTCTGCCCGTTTCCCCGGGTGGATATTTCCATATCTTGTCTGCCTTTACGAAAACACCGGGGCACACGTATACGCCGGCAATAGTTTAACATTTTTTATTTCTTTTGTGTCGGTCTACGCATAATTGGACTGATTTTGTGCATAATCCGCTTCTTTTTTGAAATTTGGCAACTAACACAAAAAGGACATCCCGAATATAAGTCGGAATGTCCTTTTCTTTTCTGCCAAGTACTGTCTTACAGTTCCTCTAAAAGCTCTCTCTTACGCTCTATCATTTCTTCGATTCTTTCGATATACCCCACAACATCCTTTACATTTTCGCACCGCTCGATTCGCCCGTCCGCATACACTCTTTTTGTAATAGAGCCTGCACCACAGGCCACGATGGTCTGTTTCTCTTCCATGATAAGGATATTGTACAGCCCCAGCTTTCCTTCCTCTGCGTAGCCTACGTTCTCAAAATTACCGGACATATTCTTCTGGCGGTAGAGATAGTAAGGAACCAGCCCCAGTTTTCTCGCCCCCTCCGCTGCAATACGCATGGTTTCATCCGTGTTTCGCAGCATTTCCACACCGTTTTCCTGAATCCACTGATTCAAACGTGAGGCACGCTTCACCGCAAGGGAATGCACCGTAAGACTGTCCGGCGCAAGCTCCACCACTCTGTCAATGGTGCGCTGTACATCTGCTTCCGTTTCTCCCGGAAGTCCCAGAATTAAATCCATGTTGATATTGTCAAAGCCTATCTTCCGCGCCAGTGCATAAGCCTCTTCCACCTGCGCAACCGTAGCCCGGCGACCGATGACATCCAATGTCTCCTGCTTCATGGTCTGAGGATTTACGGAAATCCGGGTTACGCCGTGGCTATAAAGCACTCGAAGCTTCGCTTCGGTAATACTGTCCGCACGCCCCGCTTCCACGGTAAATTCCTTTACCTCTGAAAAATCAAACAGCTCCCTGACCGTTCCCAGAAGCCTGTCAAGCTGTTCCGGCTCTAAGGTAGTCGGCGTTCCGCCGCCTACGTATACGCTGTCCAATATTTTATCTTTATAGCATCCGGCGACAAATGTAAGCTCCTTTATCAGGCAGTCCACATAGGAATCCACCTGCTTCCTGTATGCACCGATTGCATAAGAAGTAAAGGAGCAGTAAAGACAGGTTGTGGGACAAAACGGAATCCCGATATAAAGACTGTAGCCACCCTCGTAGTGAACCTTAGATAACAGTTCCCGCTCTCTTCCTGCAATATCAACGGAAAGTTTTGCCTTCTCCTCACTGACCGCATGCTCCCTGCGGTAATGGTCTATAATTTCTTCCTCAGACTTTCCTTCCTCCAAAAGCCCGTAGGCAATCTTTGTCGGACGGATGCCCACCAGATTCCCCCAAGGCAGCTGCTTTCCCGTAGCATGACACAGGGAGTCGTAGAGGAACCGCTTCATGCTGCTTTTTGCGTCTGCATCTCTATCGCTTCCGTTTCCGGCACCTGCGCTCTCCGCGTCTGCGCATCCAAGCATGTCACTTCCTTCACATTCTGCCTGCGCAACCTCCTCCGGCAACCTCTCCCACCGGTACTCGGTTCCGTCCACCGTAAGAATTGCTCCCGCCTCCGTTACCGTCAGGCGGATTCGCACCTTATCCGCAAGCTCTGCCCGCCTTTCCGCTCTGCTTTCCGGCAGCAATACTGCCACCTGCTCCTCGGGATAAAAGGACTTTACCAGCGCCTGTATGTCATATTCATACTTTTCGTTGTTAATCTCTACTGCAAACATATGGGTTGTATTCCTTTTCGTGAGCGATGGTGGTACTGTCTCCGTGTCCCGGATAAACCTTTGTCTCACCCGGCAGCACAAACAGCTTCTCCCGAATGGAGTTCACCAACGTACTCATACTGCCTGTAGGGAAATCCGTTCTCCCCACAGACTCCTCAAACAGGGTATCTCCGGATACCAGAAAGCCAGCTTCCTCAAAGTAATAGCAGCAACCGCCCTCCGTATGTCCCGGCGTAGCAATCACCCTACAGGTCATTCCCGCCAGCTGAAGCTCCTGTCCGTCCTTTACATATACATCTGCCGAAACAGAAACCGCTCTGCCTGCCCTACCGGAAATATTCAGCTCCGGGCTCTTTAGCAGCGCCCGTTCTGCTTCACAGGCATAAACTTTTACCGGCTCCAAGCCATCCGACTCTGCCGCCGCATTTGCCGCGTCCCGCAACGCATCCAGCCCCCAAATATGGTCAAAATGACCGTGGGTAAGCAAAATTGCCGCCACACGGAAGCCGTTTCTGCGAAGGGTATCGTAAATCTTCGCTCCGTTATCCGCAGGGTCAACCACAATTGCGTCCTGCGTTCCTTCTCTGTATAAAAAATAACAATTTGTCTGGCATACGCTAAGCACCATACGCCCGATTTTGATTTGTGACATATTTTTACTCCGCTCTCTTATATTGCCCCGCACCGCCTTGCAGCTTTGTCTAACCCGTTGTTCTCTCAATATCCAACACGCTTTCGATACCTCTGATTTTATCGATGACACGGTTCAATTCATCCCTGCCGGCAATTTCAAAGGTAGTCTGTAATGTCGCAAGACCCTGCTTGCTGGTTCTGGTGTTCATGGACAAAATATCTATATTCTTTTCTGTAAGCGCCTTGGAGATATCCGCAAGAAGACCGTTCCGGTTGTTTGCAAAAATCTTAATCTCCGCAACATATCTCTCCGTAGCATTCTCCGGCTCCTGCCATTCCGCATCAATTATCCTCGCCCGCTCCAGCTCAGGCAGGTTAATCATGTTCACGCAGTCCGTCCGGTGAATGGAAACGCCGCGCCCTCTGGTGACAAAGCCCACAATCTCATCTCCCGGAACAGGAGAACAGCACTTGGAAAAACGAACGGACAAGTCCGCGATTCCGCGTACCACGATGCCGCTCTTCGCCTTTACGTGAACCGGCTTTGCCGCAGACACAGCACCCGCCTCTGCGATGTTGGCAAGCACCTCCTCGTTGGTCAGCTCCTTCTTATGGTCCCTGTCGTAGAGCTCCTGCATCCTGCCTACAATCTGCCCTTCCTTCAGGGCTCCGTGACCGATGGCCGCCAGAACTGCATCCCAATCGCGGAAACCATACTTTCGTTGAATGGCTTCCATATATTCGCTTTTCATCAGTTCGGAAAGGTTGACAGACTTTGTCTTACAATATGTCGTCAGCATTTCCTTTCCTTTGACCACGTTTTCCTCTCGGAATTCTGCCTTAAACCACTGATTGATTTTACTCTTCGCCTGGGAGCTCTTTACAATACCCAGCCAATCCCGACTGGGTCCCTTGGAATTCTGGGAGGTAATAATTTCAATCCGGTCACCGTTCTTGATGACATAATCGATGGTTACCAGCTTACCGTTAACTCTTGCCCCCACCATTCGGTTTCCTACCGCCGAGTGGATACTGTAAGCAAAATCTATGGGCGTGGAGCCTGCCGGCAGGTTCTTTACCTCACCCGTAGGGGTAAAGCAGTAAACATCATCCGAAAACAGGTCAAGGTCGTTCTTTAACAGGTTCATAAACTCCCTGTTGTCAGACATATCCCGCTGCCACTCCAGAATCTGGCGCAGCCAAACAAGCTTTTCCTCTTCCTGGGCTTCTACCTTTTTACCGTCGGAAGCATCCTTATACTTCCAGTGAGCCGCGATACCGTACTCTGCAGCCTTATGCATTTCCTCGGTACGAATCTGTATCTCAAAGGGCTGCCCCGTAGTTCCGATCAGAGTCGTATGCAGGGACTGATACATATTTACCTTAGGCATGGCAATGTAATCCTTAAAACGACCCGGAATCGGGTTATACATCTCGTGAATTACACCCAGCGCCGCATAACAGTCCTTCACCGTATCCACAACAATACGAACTGCGAACAAATCGTAAATCTGATCCAGGGTTTTATTCTGATTCTTCATCTTCTTGTAGATGCTGAAGAAATGCTTTACACGACCGTCCACCTTTGCACGGATACCCGCGTTATCAATATGGTGGCTGACCTCTTCCACAATACTCTGGATATACTGTTCCCGGGTGCTTTTTCGCATGGCAATCTGCTCAACCAGATTATAGTACACATCCGGCTCCAGATATTTCAGTGACAAATCATCCAGCTCCACCTTCAGCTTACTGATACCCAGTCTCTGGGCAATGGGACAATATATTTCCAACGTTTCCTTTGCAATTCGCTTCTGGCTCTCCGGCGTCTTGTATTTCAGAGTACGCATGTTGTGCAGTCTGTCCGCCAGCTTTATCATAACTACCCGGATATCCTTCGCCATGGCAAGAAGCATCTTTCGCAGATTCTCCGCCTGCATCTCCAGCTTTTCATCCGACTGCTTTGCATCAGAAGACAAAGGAATCCGCTCCAGCTTCGTTACGCCATCCACCAAAAGAGCTACGTCCTCGCCGAACTCTTTCCTTAAATCCTCCTCCGTCATAGCGGTATCCTCCACCACATCATGCAGAATACCCGCGATAATCGTCTCCTTATCCAGCTCTAAATCCGCCAGAATCATGGCTACATTTAAGGGATGGATAATGTACGGCTCTCCCGACTTACGGAATTGGTCTTTATGAGCTTCCTCCGCTACCCGATATGCCTTTTCCAGCATGGTAATATCATCGCTGGGATGATATTTTTTTACGCGACGAATAAGCTCCCGATACAGCTCCTCGGGATTTACAAATTCCTGCGCTTCACTTACCTTGCCCGACTCATATCGGACTACACTCTTCTCTTCTGTCATAGCCGCACCAGCTCCCCGCTCAAGTTTTCCTTGATACTACTTTCCCGGATAACAAATTGCAGACTCCAGACGATAGCCGGAAAGCTTCTTTCGTCCGTTCAGTCCCGCAAGTTCAATCAGTACAACAATGCCCACAACCTCGCCGCCAAGCTGCTCAATCAGCTTAATCATGGCTTCGGTGGTTCCGCCTGTAGCAATCAAATCATCCACAAGAAGTACCTTCTGACCGGGCTTAATGCTGTCCTTATGCATTTCGATAGTTGCCTGACCGTACTCTAAGTCGTAGGAAATCTCCACCGTTTCACGGGGAAGCTTTCCCGCCTTTCTGATTAGAATGAACGGCTTTTTGTTATTATAGGCAATGGGCGTTCCGAATATGAAACCTCTGGATTCCGGTCCTGCCACCACATCAAATTCCAAGTCCTTAATCTTCTCCTGCATGGTGTCAATGGCCAGCTGAAGACCATCCGCATCCTGTAATACACTTGTCACATCGCGGAAAATAATGCCTTCCTCAGGAAAGTCCGGTATACTTACTACATATTCTTCCAGTTTTTTCATCTTCCATACCTCACATGTAATTTTAAATAAGGACCCTTTTCTGAAAAAGAGTCCTTATTCTGTTTTCGCTATTTGATTTTCCTCATTACTTCTTTCCGCAACACTTCTTGTACTTCTTTCCGGAACCGCAGGGACAGGGATCGTTGGGATATACCTTCGCACCTTTTACGATGGTCGTAGAGGATTTCTGCTCCTTGTACAGAGCCTTTCTCGTATCCTCATCGAAAATATCGTTCCACTCCTCCAGATTATAAAGCCAGTCTGCCTCGGCTGCTACCATGTTCTTATACAGAAGCGCCTTATCAAATCCAAGATTTACCTCGGTATCCTCCTCCATCTCTTCGATGGGGTTGGGCTCTTTCAAGCTGTCGTTGATGCCATCCAAAAATCCCGTCATGCTCATAATGGAAATACCGTATTTCTCAGCAAGCTCCTTTACGGTACCCTTCACTACTTCATCGGGATTTTTCAGAAGCTGTGCGTAAATTTCCTTTTCCTCCTGGAAGTAAGCCGCCCACAGCTGCTGAAGCTTCTGCTGACCTGCCTCCTCGTTGTACGCTACCTCTCTCCACTGCTCTAATAATGCCATATCATATACCACCTTTTTAATTGTTTTAGTTGAACAAACAAAACACTATATATAGAAATCAGTATATAACAAAAACCTTTCGAATACAATATTATTTTTTCATGTATAACGGGGATTTTTTCGGGAAAAACTTATCCTTGTCAAGGAACCCCCTCCTTTGATGAATCCTCCCCTTATAAGAGTCCCGGGCTGATGTAACATCGGTTCGGGGCTTTTTATTTTCCGCCTTTCCTTATACACGTATCGCTCTTGTAAATCCACTAAATCAATGGTATATTGTTTACATAAAAAAAGCCGCACATGCGGCAGATAGGAAATAAAATCTTATGAACAATAAACGCAAAGTAACTTCAAAACAGGTCGTTGCACTTGTCGGCGTCTTCCTGCTGGTATTGCTTTACATTATCACGCTGGTTGTTGCCATCACTGACACCTCCGCTTCCGGAAGATGGTTTATGATGTGCCTTTTCGCCACCATAGCAGTTCCCCTTCTTATCTGGATTTATACCTGGATGTACGGTAAGATGACCGGCAGACACACCATCGCAGACTCAGACGCAGAACTGATTTCCGCTGCCCCGGAGACAGATGACGCCTCTGCCGCGCAGTCCTCACCCGGCATCGCTGAGACTGACGCGCAACCGACACCCGGCACCACCGAAGCTATCACACCTACCCACTCCGAATAAATCGCCCCGCCGATTTACTGCGGAACCTTTAACGCATCTTTTCACCGGAGCACGCTCCATGCAACCTGTTCACACGGGGAGTACGCCGGAATGTTGTCGGGAGGCAAATG
>JAZQCX010000101.1:0-3137 GCA_045546495.1 Acetatifactor sp.
GCGCGGCTTGTCCCAAGATGATTTAGCAGAAAAGGTACATGTTACCCGTCAGGCGGTATCCCGTTGGGAGACCGGTGAAACCGTGCCAAACACGGAAACCTTAAAATTGCTGTCAAAGCTGTTTGAGGTTTCTATCAATACACTTCTTGGCTCTCCCCAGAAACTGATTTGCCAATGCTGCGGAATGCCCCTTGATGATGCTTCCATCAGCAAAGAAACGGATGGCAGCTTTAATGAAGAATATTGTAAATGGTGTTATACCGGAGAAAAATTTGTCTACACGAATCTTAATGAATTAACCGATTTTCTTGTTGGTCATATGTCAAATGAAAATTGGCCGCCGGAGCAGGCAAGAGCCTATTTTGAAACCCAGTTGCCGAAATTAAAGCATTGGCAACAATCATAGGAATAAACACAAAGGGAGTATCTTTCCGGTGAAAGATACTCCTTGACTTGTCTGTAGATATTAACCCGGACATGCAAATCAAAAAGGAATGCTTGTCCTCAAACTCTTCTACGGCGCATCATCCCAAAGGTCTTCCCAACCCGCAGCGCCTTCCCAAAGGAATACCTGCCCTTTAATCAGACGGCAGTTTTTATCCTCTTTTTCGATTGCCTGCATTTCCGCCTCCGTCAGAGGGTCCTCCGTGACAGCCCTGAGATTCGAGATATACTGCGGCTCCTTTACGGAAAAAGGAATGGGAACCTGTCCCCGTTGCACCGCCCACTTCAGGCAGATAATTGCAGGGTGTACACCGTGATTCTTTGCCGCCGCAACCACTGCCGGCAGCTCCATATCCGCAACATCCTCCGGGGTTTTGTCACGCTCCGGTCTGGAAGGGGAGCCCATGGGACAGTAACCGATGGGCAAAATACGATTCTTCACCGCATACTCAAACAGCGCGGACTGCTGAAACGAAGGATGCAGCTCCATTTCCAGCGCCGCCGGCTTAATTTTGCATTCCGGCAGAACCTCCTCCAGCTTTTTCACGGTCATGTTACTCATGCCGATATAGCGTACCAGCCCCTGCTCCACCAGTGCCTCGCACTGACGCCATGTTGCCAAAAATTCCTCTTTGGAAAAGGGCTTTGAATCGGGGTTGCGGGAATCACCGTCGCAGCCGGGCGCATGGTAATTGGGAAAAGGCCAATGTACAAAAAATAAATCGATATAGTCCAGCTGCAAGTCAGCAAGACTCTTCTTACAGGATTCCAGCACCTTCCCCTCTCCGTGCATATCATTCCATACCTTGGAGGTAACAAAAAGCTCCTCTCTCGTCACAGCACCTTCCGAAACCGCTTTCGAAAGCACCTCTCCGATTTGTGCCTCATTCTGATAAACCGCCGCACAGTCAATCAAACGGTATCCCGCCTTAATTGCACCGTACACTGCCTCCGAAACCTCCTTTGACCCATACTTGTCAGAGCCAAAGGTTCCCAGTCCGATGCAGGGAATTTCCGTGCCGTCATACAGCTTTCTTGTGGGTATATTTTTTATTACTTTCATAACTTATTTCTCTCACTTCCTTTTTTCGTTACGCATCTTGGCACATCTTACCGGTTACGCCTTCGCAATTATTCCTCGTAGGTTACGGCAACCTTACCACATTCTCCGGAAGCCATCAGTGCATACGCCTCTGCTGCCTGTTCCAGCTTAAATTCATGGGTAATCAGTTCCTCCGGGTGAATGTTCCAACGCACCAGACGCTCTACCAGTTCTTCCATTCTCCAAAGGGAGGTTACCCAGGAACCGTAAATCGTCTTTTGTCCATGGATGATATCGGGACTGGGATTGAAGCTACAGGTTCCGCCCTCACCCACAAAAGCAATTTTTCCCCACTCTCTGGTTGCACGGATGGCAAGCTGTCTTGCGGCGTCATTTGCACTGGCATCAATCGCCTTCTCTACTCCGTGTCCTCCGGTCACCTCCAGAATTTTATCGAGAGTATCCTCACCGGGCTTAAATACATAGTCCACCAGTCCCAGCTTCTTTGCAAGGTCAATCCGGTAATCACTCATCTCTACACCGATTAACTGATTTGCACCAAGAGCCTTTGCAAGCATCAGTGTCGCCAGACCAACAGGACCAAGCCCTGTTACCAGCACCGCATCGTTGCCGCTGATTCCGATTTTCTCAAGTGCCTCGTAAACCGTACCGAAGCCGCATGCCACCTGGGCACCATCCTTGTAGGTCAGCTCGTCCGGCAATGCTACCAAATCCTTTTCCTCCGCAAGGATGTAAGGTGCCATGCCGCCGTTTCTCTGCCAGCCGTATGCTTGGCGGAACTTACTTTTACAGGAAATGTAGTAGCCTCTCCGACAGTCGTTACATACTCCGCAACCGGAAATATGATATACGATAACACGATCGCCCTTCTTAAATCTTTTCAGACCCTCGCCCTCTTCCACAATGATGCCGCAGGGCTCATGTCCCGCAACCAGTCCGGGAATGTACCCTTCCGCACCCTTTCCCGTATGCTCTCTGTAAATACAGCGGATATCACTTCCGCAAATGGTGGTTGCTTTCGTCTGAATCAACACCTGTCCGTGACCGGGCTTGGGAATCTCAAATTCCTTCAGCTCTACGGTACTGTTACCGGGCAATATTGCGCCCTTCATCAACATTTTTACTGCCATGTTCCTTTTCCTCCCAACTATTCTTTCCTGTCGCTTTTGTTGTTTTTTTGTTCTTTTTTTTCTTTTGTTTCTCTTTTCTGTTGTTCCTAACGCTCGTGCACTTTTTGCTATTTTCCGCGCGTTCTTCCCTACTCTGTTATCATACTTTCATTATATCCCTTCTCTACTTTGTTTTAAGAGATAAATCTGCCCGTTTTCACAAATAAATGTCGTGTTTTTACAATTAGTATGGTATACTTGTAATATCATCCTGCGATGTCCCGGAACTGCTTTAGAGGGTGATGTTGCAGGAATGACCGATAAATATAAAGGGAACCGGAAATTTGAAGTTGAGCATGAGCCATGCACAGGAAAGACGGAAGGCATGCGTGGGAGCTTGCTCACAAGAGCATGCATTACGACTTGACTGTATGCGGCGACGCCGTACATGAGGAAGTAGCCCGAAGGGCGGATTCCGAATGGTGCATGGCAAAATAGAAAAGAAGATTTGAAGTTTACGG
>JAZQCX010000102.1:0-8859 GCA_045546495.1 Acetatifactor sp.
GGTAGATAATCTTGAATTTATCGCGCACAAGGGAAAAGGAAGCACTTGCGAAGCAAGTATTTACTTTTCCCGGCGCGATACCGAAAAAATCAAAAGTGCGAAGCACGACAGGCGCGCAGCGGCTGGATTTTGGAGGCGAAACGGATAGTAACCTCTTTGTGGAAGATTTTAGCTGCTGATTTTCATGCTTTTATGGAGTTAACAGCAGATAAAATTTTGAATTTGTGCGGTTCTAGCTGCTGGGTGGTCAAAATTGAGTGTGCAAAAAAAACGAAATAACATTCAAGTGTCATATTTTTACGGCTAGAACTGTCAAATATATCAATTTTGTCTGTTGGATACTTGATTTAACGCATTTTTTCGGCAGATAGAATCGTGGCTTTTATGAATTTTAGCTGATTTCACTATTCTGCGCATGCAGGCAGAAAAGTAAATGTCTGATATCAAGCCTATACAATTGAACTTCGTTCAATTGTCATCCCTCACTCTAAGGAGCTCGGTCAATTCCAATTTGTGGTGTAGCTTCCGACTAAAAAAATATTTAGCAAGCAACCATAAAAACTCTTGATGTTTCTCCCGTGACCGAGTATACTAATTGTGTAAAGCAGTGTGCACGAGCACGATGCAAGGTTTTGCAGGTGTGCCGCGACAAAAAAACCAGCAGAAAAGGAGAAATGGATATGCGTTTTTTCATCGATACCGCAAAGGTAGAGGATATTAAGAAAGCAAATGACATGGGAGTTATCTGTGGCGTAACCACCAACCCTTCCCTGATTGCAAAGGAAGGAAGAGTGTTCGAGGAGGTTATCGCAGAGATTGCTTCCATCGTTGACGGTCCTATCAGCGGTGAGGTAAAGGCTACCACCGTAGATGCAGAGGGTATGATTCGTGAGGGTAGAGAGATTGCTAAGATTCATCCTAATATGGTTGTTAAGATTCCTATGACCGTAGAAGGTCTGAAGGCTTGTAAGGTGCTTTCCTCCGAGGGTATCAAGACAAACGTAACCTTGATTTTCAGCGCAAATCAGGCGCTGCTTGCAGCGCGCGCAGGCGCTACCTATGTATCCCCGTTCCTGGGACGTCTGGATGATATCAGCCAGAGAGGTGTGGATCTGATTCGTGAGATTTCCGATATTTTTGCGGTAACCGATTTGGATACCCAGATTATTGCGGCAAGTGTTCGTAACCCGATTCACGTAACCGATTGCGCTCTGGCAGGTGCAGATATTGCTACGGTTCCTTATGCGGTAATTGAGCAGATGACAAAGCATCCTTTGACCGATGCAGGTATCGCTAAGTTCCAGGCAGATTATAAGGCAGTATTTGGCGAGTAATCCCAGAACAGATGCGGTGCATATGATGACACCGGGATATCCGGATTTACGGTAGGATAAAGAAAAATAACAACAGCCCCGGCGCGCAGCGCCGGGGTTGCCGTTTCTCATAATTAGAGATAATCAGCTCGGGGAGCCATTACTTCATCTGCTCTTCCTGCTTCTTGATCATACGACGAACCATCTCGCCGCCGATAGAACCAGCCTCACGAGAGGTCAGGTCACCGTTGTAGCCTTCCTTCAGGTTTACACCCAGCTCAGATGCTACCTCAGTCTTAAAACGATCCATTGCTGCCTTTGCTTCAGGCACCTCAACTCTATTACTTCTGTTTCCGGACATTTTTTTCACCTCCATATATTTTTGGTTTCTCTATTTCCAAGATAAGTGCTGCGTGGCACTCACCTTGGAAAAGCTTCGGTTACGTGCGTTCGCTGCAACTTATCTTGGTCTTAGTATGACCTTGCGGAAAGAAAATATGTTGGAAATTTTTTGAAATTACAGAAAATAAAAAAAGTTCTTGCTAAGACAGCAATGACTGTGCTATAATAGCTCTCGTCGGTAAGAAAACATATTACATAGGGGAATAGTACAGCGGTAGTGCGGCGGTCTCCAAAACCGTTAACGGGGGTTCGATTCCCTCTTCCCCTGCTAAAAAAAGTCAAGACCTTTTCAGTCTTGACTTTTTACGTTTCAGGAAGCTGTCGCTTTCGCGGCCGCGTTCAAAAATTACACTTTTCCTTGAACATAGGAGAGTTCTCTCTCCAAGGTTTCCGGAATGGAAACGCCGCTGTTTTTTAATTTTTGCATAACAACCTCCAGATGGTGAACCTTGCGGGCTGTCTGGATATGCTGCTGCTCCAAAAGCTCCGAGAAGAGAGGGTTCTGCTTTAGGGATGCAGTCTGCTTTGCAGGGAAAGGGCAGTAGGTAAAGAGAATCTTTCGGGCAACCTTGTTTAAGCGGGGTGCGCCTGCACCTTCAAATAGTACCCATATGATGTAATCACGCACAAACATTTCTTTGAAGCTGTTTTTCGCCTTCTGGAGACTGTTTTTGATTTTTTCTTTTGCATCTGAGCCAAGCTCGTGGTTTTTACGGAAAAACTGTATGTAATCAAAATATTCACTGGTCAAAGAACGATCGCTGACATCGTTCCAGCGGCTGCCCTGAATACGCTTACACATTTCCCAACGGAATTCTCCGGTCAGACGCACCATAGTGGTGTTGATGTCTTCCATATGGAAAATGGAAAAAAACATTCGCCCGGGCGTGTTTCGTTTCTTGCCCTCGATTTCCTGCCACATAACACCTCTTATACCTACGTTGGGCATAAGGATAACGTCGGGAAGATATTCTACATGGATAATTTCCTTGCCCATAAGCTCAATGTTATCGTAATCGAGACTTTCCCGATAAAAAGCAGAATAGTCCACAGAACGGATGGTATCCAAGGTTTTTGTGATACGTGTAGCGCTCAAATAGGAAGCATCCAAATCCTTTAAAACATTGTCGGATGTAAAAATCGGGCAGAAGGTGGTAACACGACCGAAGGTCATCTTGTTGGTGGACGGGAACTGGTTCTGCAATTCGTATCTTACCCGCGACATAGGATCCCGAAGCAGGGACGATTCCTGCGAGGCAGTAATGGTTCCGCTCACCTTTTGTTTATGGACAAAGTCAGTATAATCCTCATCAAATTCATTCCGGCTGGGATTCTTATCCCCGTTGTAGATGGCCAGCAGCCAATCGTAGAGCGTGTATACGCCGTATTTTGAGGTGTCCTGCATGCCGCAGGCAAGGTTATAAAGGGTGATGCAGTGTGCCGGACCGGCAAGCTCCTCGTCGATGTACCCGAAATAGAGGAACATCTTTACCGCCATGGGCAGGTAAGGGGATTCCACCGCACGGGTAAACACCGTAGTATACAGGTCGTAAAATTCGGTAGTGATTTTTTTTCGGAGACGCAACGCGGTGTCATCGGAGGAATTTTTATCCTCTAATGCTTTATAGGCGATTACATTTTTCCGGAAGGAATCGCCGAAGCCGGTGTCACAGCCGCCGAATTCCAGAATTGTATTCATGGAACCGGTAAGCTCGTCCAGAATTGCCTGATTAAGTGTTGCATCTTCCGCACTTAAACTGTCCGCAACAGCAGGCTTTCGATCTTTAGCAGACTGGAAGCTTCTGACGCGGGCAGAAAATTGCTCGGGACTCAAAGCGGAAACAGATTCAAAGTCCTGAATCATGCGGTTAACATCGTGTTCAACCAGCTTGGCATCCTCGTCCCGGGGATCAAGCTGATAATAAAGTGCGGTATAAAGAGAAAATAAATCGTTGCCTGTCTGGCTGAAATAAAATTCGGCAATCTGAGAGCAATATTGGTACTGCTCGTCCAGAACAGCAAAGGTTTTACGGAAATCAAGACTTCCCTTGCGAAGCATTCCTAAGGTGACACCGGGCTCCAGAATTAACGACTTGGAAATATCCGTTGTATAAAGATGATGCAGCCCGTTGTAATAAGAGTGCAGCCATACGTCGGGAGACTCTTCGTTGAAGTAGGTAACGGCATCGTCAATCCCTTCGGGAAGCTTACCTTCCATACGGTAACGACCGCAGAGGGTGGAGTACTTTTGGCAGTCGGAAACAAGAGACTGATGCAGACCGGTACACTTCGCCTCCGAGAGGGAGCATTGCTCCAAAAGGATATCGATCTGACGCATCATGGACAGCAGAAAGATTCTGGTAACATCGGGGTGCTTTAGCATAAAGTCGTCCAAGGCTTCCATGCTGTTGATGGGATAGGTTAAAATAACTGTCTCATCAAGACATGTGTAGCTTAAAAAGTGAACCTCGGAACAAAGCTCACAGATGCCGATAACATCGCCTTTGCCGAGGCGATAAAGTCCTCCCGGATAAATCACCTGTACTTCACCCTTTGTAATCAGGTGAAGTGCAGTCATGGGTTGACCGTTTTTGTAAATTTGCCGTCCTTTTTCCAACGTAATTCCTGCCATAATCCGTACCTCTTGCGTGCTACAAATGGTAATTACTTACAGTATACACCAAAGCATATGGAATTTTCTACTGTACTTTTCAAAAAAATATGATAAAATAAAAATACATATGTGTCATTTTTTGTGGTGAACGGAAAGGCATGGTGTTTTATGGAACAGGATTTGGAATACAGACAGCAGCTGGTAGAAGAATATAAGCAGGTAGTGATTCCGCTTCTTCGTTATCTTCCCTGGTTGGAACAGAATAGAGGACAGGCAGCCAGTACGCTTTATCACGGACAGGATTTCAACGAGCGTTCCATGTCATTCCCGGTGTATGACGGAACCTTGATGAGTTTTGTGCGGGAAGTGGAAAAGACAAGCCTGATGGATAAAAATTTCAGATATGTGTATACCCGTCATCATATAAAAACCGTCGAGGACGAGAGAAAGGCTATCGCGGAAGCAGAACTGAAAAACTGGGATATCCTGCAGGGAATTCTGTCCAGATATGTTCTGGAGGGCAGAGTAAAGGCGATGCTGTGGAGTCAGGCGGTCCGGGAAGATATCTTTTATCTGGTTTTGCTGAGGATGAAAGAAATTATTGAGTATTGGGACAAACCGATAAGAGTTTGATAAAAACGAGGGGAACTTGAAATGGGAGAGAAATCGGCACAAAAGAGAAGATATATACTGGAAACGGCAAGAAAGGTCTTTGTGGAAAAGGGCTTTAAGAAGGTTACCATGAAGGATATCGTGGAGGCTTGTGATATCAGCCGTGGCGGTCTGTATCTGTACTTTGATAACACCACGCAGATTTTCATGGAGGTTATGAAGATGGAGAGCGAGGAGACGGATGATGTCTTCTCTGCAAACATCACGGATGATGCCACCGCAGCAGAAATTCTGATTGTGTTTTTACAGGAGCAGAAGAAGGAGCTTTTACGTAAGAAGGATACCTTGACGCAGGCTATCTACGAGTTCTATTTCGAGACCCAGCCCGTGAAAAAGGACAATGTGCTGAAAAAGCAGTTTGATTCCGCGGCAAAGGTAATTGAGAAGCTGATTGAAATCGGTGTGGATAACGAGGAGTTTTACTGTGAGGACTGCAAAGAGGCAGCCAGAAATATTATGTTCGTGCTGGAAGGGTTGAAAATTTCCGCCCAGACAATCGGCATTACGGCAGAAGCCGTGGATCGGCAGATTATCTATATTTTGAAGACACTGGGAGTAGAAGATTAATATATCCAGCTGTTTTTGAAAAACGATGTAGTGTGTAATGAAAAATTCATTATAAAGAAATAACAGAAATTGACAACCGGAGGAAGCTATGGGAAACGTCAGACGTATTTATGTCGAAAAAAAGGAGCCCTTTGCAGTAAAGGCGAAGGAGCTGCACGAGGAGATTAAGAATTATCTCGGAATAAATGTGGAGGGTGTCAGGGAATTTATCCGTTATGATGTGGAAAATATTTCCGATGCGGTTTTTGAGCAGGCATGTCGCACTGTTTTTTCCGAGCCGCCCGTAGATGATTTATACAGAGAGCAGATTGAAGTCCCCGCAAATGCGAGGGTTTTTTCCGTGGAATATTTGCCCGGTCAGTTTGATCAGAGAGCAGATTCCGCAGTACAGTGTGTAAAATTCCTGAAGGAGGATGAGGAGCCCGTTATCCGTACGGCAGTTACCTATATGATTCTGGGTGAATTGTCTGATGAGGAATTCGGTAAAATTAAGTCCTACTGTATCAACCCGGTGGATTCCAGAGAGACCGGAAGTGTAAAGCCGGATACTTTGATTACCGTGTTTGATGAGCCGGCGGACGTGATTGTATTTGACGGCTTTACGGAGATGGATGAGGCGGCTTTGCAGGAACTGTATACCTCTCTTTCCCTTGCAATGACCTTTAAGGATTTTTTACATATTCAGAATTATTTCAAGAACGACGAGAAGCGCAATCCGTCCATGACGGAAATCCGTGTGCTGGATACCTACTGGTCCGACCACTGCCGTCATACCACCTTCTCTACGGAATTGACGGATATTGCTTTCGAGGACGGTTTTTACCGTTCCCCCATCGAAACTACTTACCAGAGTTATCTGGATACCAGAAGTGAAATTTTTGCAGGCAGAAAGGATAAATTTATCTGTCTGATGGATCTTGCCCTGATGGCAATGCGTAAGCTGAAAAAAGAGGGCAAGTTAAACGATATGGAGGAGTCTGAGGAAATCAATGCCTGCTCCGTTGTGGTACCTGTGGAAATGGATTACGGTACCCATAAGGAAACGGAAGAGTGGCTTGTATTCTTCAAGAACGAGACGCATAACCATCCTACGGAAATTGAGCCCTTCGGTGGCGCGGCAACCTGTCTTGGCGGCGCAATTCGTGATCCCCTTTCGGGAAGAGGCTATGTATATCAGGCAATGCGTGTAACCGGTGCGGCAGATCCTACCGTTCCCGTTGCAGATACCTTGAAGGGTAAGCTGTCCCAGAAGAAGCTGGTACGCGGTGCGGCAAGCGGTTACTCTTCCTACGGTAACCAGATTGGTCTTGCAACCGGTTTTGTAAAAGAAATTTACCATCCCGACTACGTGGCTAAGAGAATGGAGATCGGTGCGGTTATGGGTGCAGCACCCAGACGCAACGTGATTCGTGAGACTTCTGATCCCGGTGATGTAATTATCCTGCTTGGCGGACAGACCGGACGTGACGGCTGCGGTGGTGCAACCGGTTCCTCCAAGGTACATACCGAGAGCTCTATTGAGACCTGCGGTGCAGAGGTTCAGAAGGGTAATGCGCCTACCGAGAGAAAGATTCAGAGACTGTTCCGCCGCGAGGAGGTCAGCAAGATTATTAAGAAGTGTAATGACTTCGGTGCAGGCGGTGTTTCCGTTGCAATCGGCGAGCTGGCAGACGGACTTACGGTAGAATTGGATAAGGTTCCCAAGAAGTACGCGGGTCTGGACGGAACCGAGCTTGCGATTTCCGAGTCTCAGGAGCGTATGGCAGTGGTTGTGGATGCGAAAGATGTAGAGAAGTTCTTAGGCTTCGCTTCCGAGGAAAATCTGGAAGCGGTTCCTGTGGCAACCGTTACCGAGGAGCCCAGACTGGTGCTGAACTGGCGCGGTAAAAAGATTGTGGATTTAAAGCGTTCCTTCCTGGATACCAACGGTGCCCATCAGGAGACTACCGTTAAGGTAGATATGCCGGATGAGAAGGAAAATTATTTTGAGAAATGGTCGGTACCTGCCGTAGGCGATAAGCTGGAAAGCGGTGAAGTAAAGGCGGCATGGCTGACCCTGTTGAACGACTTAAACGTATGCTCTCAGAAGGGTTTGGTGGAGATGTTCGACGCCTCCATCGGTGCTGGCAGTGTGCTGATGCCTTACGGCGGAAAACATCAGCTGACCGAGACCCAGACCATGGTAGCAAAGCTGCCCGTATTGAAGGGTAAGACCGATACCGTTACCATGATGAGCTACGGCTTTGACCCTTATCTTTCTTCCTGGAGCCCTTACCACGGTGCGATTTATGCCGTAGTAGAGTCTATGTCGAAGATTGTGGCATCCGGCGGTGACTACTCCAAGATTCGATTCACTTTCCAGGAGTATTTCCGCAGAATGACAAGTGACCCTTCCAGATGGAGCCAGCCTTTTGCGGCGCTTCTGGGTGCTTTTGATGCACAGATTGGTTTCGGACTTCCTTCCATCGGCGGAAAGGACAGTATGTCCGGTACTTTTAACGATATTGATGTTCCGCCTACACTGGTTTCTTTTGCGGTGGATGTGGCAAAGGATAAGGAGATTGTAACTCCTGAACTGAAGAAGGCAGGAAATGTACTGGTGCGCTTCAAACTGGAAAAGGACAAGTACGATGTGCCTGTTTATGAAAGTGTTGCAGAGCTTTATAATTACATCCGTCACCTGATGGACGACAGACAGGTTGTTTCCGCGTATGCACTGGATGCAAAGGGTGTGGCAGCGGCAGTTTCCAAGATGGCATTCGGTAATAAGCTGGGTGTGGCTGTAAATACAGATGTAACCGCGAAAGAACTGTTCGAGAACGCATTGGGTGATATTCTGGTAGAGCTTGCAGCAGACAAGGTTGACGCGGTAAAGGCATCTGAGTTTAAGTGTACCGTTATCGGTACGGTAACCGATGAGCCTGTGTTTACCTACGGCGATGAGGCAATCACCATGGAAGAGGCGCTTTTGGCATGGACCTCTAAGCTGGAGAAGGTATTCCCCACCAAGGCAGTAAAGGAAACCACTCCTGTAGACAGCAGTGTTTATAAGGCAGACAGCGTTTATGTATGTAAGAATAAGGTGGCTCGTCCTACGGTATTTATTCCCGTATTCCCCGGCACTAACTGCGAGTACGACAGTGCAAAGGCATTCGAGAGAGCCGGTGCAAACGTGATTACTAAGGTATTCCGTAATTTAAGTGCAGAGGATATCCGTGATTCCGTAGAGGTATTTGAAAAGGCAATCGGTCAGGCGCAGATTATTATGTTCCCCGGAGGCTTCTCCGCAGG
>JAZQCX010000103.1:0-2379 GCA_045546495.1 Acetatifactor sp.
TCAGGTTCTTATGACACTTCCTCTATAATTTTTTCAAAAAAGTCTTTTACAAAACAGGTTTATGTGTTATGATTACTCTGTTGATTCAAAAAAAGTAAGGAGATTATGTAGAAATGAAGCATATCAAGACTTTGACAACAAGAAATCTGAAGGAGTCCATGAAGAAGGGCGGATGCGGCGAGTGCCAGACCTCCTGCCAGTCTGCTTGTAAGACTTCTTGTACAGTAGGCAACCAGAGCTGTGAGAAGATTAAATAATCCGGAACGGTAGCAGTATACTGGATAAGCAGCGATTCAGGTCGCTGCTTCTTTTCGTGTTTGGAGAATGCATTTGAGAAAGGATAAAATCCGTGATACATCAGTACAAAAATAATGGATACAACATCGTAATGGATGTAAACAGCGGTTCCATACATGTGGTAGATGACATTGTGTATGACATGATTCCGCTGGTGGAGCCTCTTGTAAACGAAGGAATTAAGGATGCGGCAACGATTAAAGCGGCAGTGCTGAACCTTGCTGATATTCCTTATCCGGAGGAACAGATTGTTGAGGCGGTAGACGAGGTTCTGGAGCTGGAGGCTTCCGGTCAGCTGTTTGCCCCTGATATTTATGAAAATTATGTGTTTGACTTTAAGAAGCGTCAGACTGTTGTAAAGGCGCTCTGTCTTCATATTGCCCATGACTGTAATTTGGCATGTCAGTATTGCTTTGCGGAAGAAGGTGAATACCACGGACGCAGGGCATTGATGAGCTTTGAGGTAGGAAAGAAGGCTTTGGATTTTCTGGTTGCCAACTCCGGCAACAGAATCAATCTGGAAGTGGACTTCTTTGGTGGCGAGCCACTGATGAACTGGCAGGTTGTAAAGGACCTTGTGGAATACGGAAGAAGCCTTGAGGAGCCTAACAATAAGAAGTTTCGTTTTACACTGACCACGAACGGTGTTTTGTTAAATGATGATATTCTGGAATTTGCCAACAGAGAAATGGCAAATATCGTTTTAAGCATCGACGGCCGTAAGGAGGTACATGATAAGATGCGTCCTTTCCGTGGCGGACAGGGAAGCTATGACCTGATTGTACCTAAGTTCCGGAAGGTTGCAGAGAGCAGAGACCAGATGAATTACTATGTGCGAGGTACCTTTACGCACCATAACCTCGACTTCTCGCAGGATGTGCTCCATCTTGCTGATTTGGGCTTTCAGCAGATTTCCGTGGAGCCGGTTGTGGCACAGCCTACGGACGATTACGCTATTCGGGAGACGGACTTGCCTAAGCTGAAGGAAGAGTACGATAATCTGGCAGTAGAGATGATAAAACGCCGTAAGGAGGGAAGAAGGTTTAATTTCTTCCACTTTATGATAGATTTGGAAGGCGGTCCCTGCGTGGCAAAGAGATTGTCAGGTTGCGGCTCGGGAACGGAGTATCTGGCGGTGACGCCCTGGGGAGATTTATATCCCTGTCATCAGTTCGTGGGAAATGAGAAGTTTCTCATGGGAAATGTGGATGAGGGCATCGTACGGGAAGATATCCGGGACGAATTCAAGTGTTGTAACGTATACGCAAAGGATAAATGCAAAAAGTGTTTTGCAAAGTTTTATTGTAGCGGCGGCTGCGCTGCAAATTCCTATAATTTTCACGGCAACATCAACGATGCTTATGATGTGGGCTGTGAGCTTCAGAGAAAGCGTATCGAATGCGCAATTATGCTGAAGGTTGCAGAGTTGGAGGAATCTGAGGAAGCATAGTCGGAAGGAAACGTAAGACCGTTGGTTTATATGATTTGTGTTGTATAGGCGCGAGGCAATGAAACCGACGCGAACGTAAGAAAGGATGAGAAACCATGAAGAAGAGCAAAGCGATTATAGTGCTGCTTTGTATTTTACTGCTTTTGGCAGGCGTTACCTATGTGGATTTCTTTGGCGTGGATGCCAAGGGAACCGGTAGTGCGTCCGACATCAGTCTTGGACTGGATTTGGCGGGCGGTGTCAGCATCACCTATCAGGTTGTGGGTGAGGAAGAGCCTGATGCCACAGATATGAGCGATACTATCGCAAAGCTGCAAAAGCGTGTAGAGAACTACAGTACGGAGGCAATTGTATATCAGGAGGGAGCCGACAGAATCAATATTGAAATCCCCGGAGTCAGTGATGCGAACGCAATTTTGCAGGAGCTGGGAAGACCGGGTTCCCTTTATTTCATTTCTGAGACAAACCCGGAAGGACTTTTAAACTATTCTGCTGAGTATGTGCAGAAGGAAGACGGCACTGTGGGATATGGCTATGTTCTGAACAGAACCATCGATGAGATGCTGGCAGACGGTTCCATTCTGGTACAGGGAACCGATGTAAAGGATGCGGTTGCCGGCAGTATCCAGACG
>JAZQCX010000104.1:0-34168 GCA_045546495.1 Acetatifactor sp.
AGCCGCTGTATTATTAGTAATTGCGTAATGAAACTTGTTTTGTATAGTGGCATAGAAATGATATGCCACTTCTGAATCCTTAGTATAGTCAATGCTGCATTCCGCAAAGATATCAGTAATCTGTTGCCATATACGCCTTTCACTAGCACGGATAGAACGAACTCTTTCCAACAATTCACGGAAGTAATCTTTCCCGAAAGCAGTTTTTCCTTGTTTTAATCTATCATCATCAAGAACAAATCCTTTGATCATATATTCTTTTAAGACTTTTGTAGCCCAGATACGAAAATGGGTTGCCTTAATAGAATTCACTCTATATCCAACTGAAATAATAGCGTCCAAATTATAATACATGCTATCATTTTCTTGAGTTTTACCTTCTATGGCACCATGAGGATTGGTTGTTGCAAATTTTGCAACAACCACTTCCTTTTTCAATTCACCACTCTTAAATATTTTATTTAAGTGCCTACTTATCCCTGATTTATCTATTCCAAAGAGCTTAGCCATGGATTTTTGCGTAATCCAAAGACTCTCATCTACAATATAAGCCTCTACGGAAACATCCCCCTCAGCCGAATGTTAAAGAACCATTTCCATCTGTTTATCAAAACTATCCATAAAACTATTCCTCCGTTTTTTACAATTTTTAAGTCTAAATATATTGGCCCTTTGAGACTACATTTCTTCAAGGCTTTCTATCTTCTTCAAAGCATCCATATAAGTCATAAGACGCTTCTGCTGTTCTTCCTTAAGGTTATGATAATCCTCAATCATCTGAACATCACTCGGAGTGAATTTACTTTCTGGACTTGCTGCTGCAATTTCCTCTTCATCCTCAATTCCTTTTCCTGTAAGAAGCTGCTCCGGAGTAATCTGTAATACATTGCAGATATCCATTATCTTTTCTACAGTAGGATTGGTCTTCCTCTTTTTCCATTCACTTATGGTACTGGTTGAAATACCTACCTGCTTTGCAAACTCCGCCTGAGTCATATTGCGTTCTTTCAAAACCTTTATAATTCTTTCGCTGATAATCATGAGTGATACCTCGCTTGTTATTCACTTATATAACATTCATATTGATGAATTCATTTTATCACACCTCATGCTATCCTTCAATGTTCTACTTTGTTTTCTTATTACGGAACTTCATATACGCCTTATAAGATTCATATATATATCTTTTTTGAAGATAGACATCAGGATCCGGTAATGAATCAAAATCAATTTCATCAGCGTATTTTGCTATTATATTTCTGATAAAGTTTGCAAGAGAACTCCATTCATCTTTGTCTTTTACTATCACTTTATTCTTCACAGCTATCCCCTTCCTTCGTCTTCAAAGTAAAGGCATTTCCGATGAAGACCATTACATGAAAACCTTAGAAACGGCAACTATATCTGAAGACAACTACTTTAACAATCTGCTTGGAAATGACATTGTCAAAATAGCAAAAGCTATACGAGATTCCCATGGCAAAGATGCAGAAACCGGTGATGCAACCACGCCGGTTGACGATATCCTTGACTCATTTGAAGAATTAAAGACTGCCGACAATGCCACTCAGACTCAGATGGTCATGTACAGCAAACTCTTCAAAATCAATTTTACAAAAATGGATCCATACGAGTTCAAGACCTTTACCGACATTTTGCAACGCTACTCAGACCTCTGCAAACCTGTTAAGGGAAACGGACGTGGTAAGAAGAAAAAATAACACAAAAAGGCGCATCCACACCTGCCAATGAGCAAGTATGCCGTACGCCTTTAGTTCCTTAAGTGGAGAGTGATTAGCTAAACCTCTTTTATCCTACTAATACAATCTAAACATCTATTTATGCTCTTTTTTATTTTAGCAATAATTCTGCTGCCTTAGAAGCATGAATTACTGTTGTATCGTAAATAGGTAAAACAGAATTCTCTTCTTTAATCAAAAGCCCAATTTCCGTACATCCTAGTATGACTGCTTGGGCTCCCTTCTCCTTAAGTTTTCTTATTATCTCACTGAATTCTCTTCTTGAACTTTCATTTATTTTTCCGACACAAAGCTCCTTAAATATAACACTATTCACTGTCTCCATGTCCTCTTCATCTGGAATAAATACTTCAAAGCCTCTTTCTATAAGTTTTGATTTATAAAATTCTTGTGTCATAGTATACTTTGTTCCCAGTAAAGCGACTTTCGATACTTTATCCAATTCAAGTACATCTGCTGTAGCATCAGCAATATGCACGATGGGCACTGAAATCATACTCTGAATTTGAGGAGCAACTTTATGCATAGTATTTGTACATATCAGAATGAAGTCAGCCCCAGCCAATTCGAGTTTCTTAGCTGCATTTCCCAATATTTCAGCACTCTTATCCCATTGACCACTTGATTGACATTTTTCTATTTCATCAAATTCAACACTATATAAAATAATCTGTGCGGAATGTAATCCTCCAAGTTTTTCCTTTATTAGTTCGTTTATAATCTTATAATAAGGAATTGTGCTTTCCCAACTCATACCACCAATTAATCCAACTGTCTTCATTCTTCATACCTCCAATTCTATGCCACATCAATTTTATATCAGTCGCAGATTATTATCATAATATAATTCATATATTGTTTTTAATCAATCAGAAATCATTTTATAAACTTTTAATGCTGCTTCTATAGCTAAAACTTTCTCCTCCGGACATCCTGGTTGTCTACTATTCTCTGATTTGGGCTTATTGTAATTCTCTCTTTTTATAATTCCATGCTTCTGCTTAACCTGAGCAATGTTCAGACTTGTCACATGAAATCCGTATTTCTCCTGCACCCATTCTTCAATCTCTTTGTATGTTGCTTTAGCTTCGGCACTTGTTAAGTCAAGTTCATCCATATCGACTTTTACGTTAATATGATGCTTCGCCTCATGGAGTTTGGACAATAAACATACCGTCTCCACATGCACCGTCTGGCCGAATTGATCCACGCCCCTTACTTTCCTCAGCTCATATCCGCCATCGCAAAGTATCTTCAAATCCCGGGCAAGGGTTGCGGAATCACAGCTGACATAAACGATGCGGGAAGGCTGCATTTTCAGCATGGTAGAAAGGCAGGCCTCATCGCAGCCCTTGCGGGGCGGGTCAACTACGATAACATCCGGATGCAGTAAATTCGCATCTTCCGTGGTGTCCTGCGCACCCTGCTCATAAAATTTCGGCAGAACCTCTTCCGCTTTTCCCACAAAGAATTCTGCATTCTTGATGCCGTTTCGTTTCGCGTTCTCACGGGCATCCTCGATGGCCTGAGGAATAATTTCCACGCCGCAGACCTTCTTTGCATCACCTGCTAAGAACAGGGAAATGGTTCCGATACCGCAGTACAAGTCCCAAACGGTTTCCTGCCCGGTAAGCCCTGCGTATTCCAACGCCAGACTATACAGCTTCTCCGTCTGAACCGGATTCACCTGATAAAAGGACAGGGGTGAAATATGGAAGCTCAGCTCCCGACCCGTATAAGGGTAGCCTTCGCAACTCATATCTCTTACATGAATGGTATCGGAAATGGTATCGCTGCCCCAGAGGGTATGAATTTCCTTACCCATAATTACATTTGTTTTATCCCGATTAATGCTGACGGAAATACAGGTCATGCCGGGGACTGCTGCCAGCTTATCCAGCAACGCCTGCTGCCCGGGCAAAAACTCTGCTTCCCCATTTATCACCAGACACACCATAATCTCCCCGCTGGTGAAACCCTTGCGGATAAGTATGTGCCGAACCAGCCCCTCGCCGGTCGCTTCATCGTAAGCACTGACATGGTATTGCTTCATATGCTCCAGAATGATTTCCAGAATTTCTTTATTTTCGGATACGCCCAGATGACACTCCGTATTGGCGATGATGGAATGAGTGCGCCCCGCATAGAATCCGGTAATTACATTTCCTTCTTTATCTGTTCCCACGGGATACTGCGCCTTGTTGCGGTAGTAAAAGGGCTCCTCCATTCCTACAACGGGCTCCATGACCTTATCAATAAAATCCGGTTCAAAACCGCCGATGCGGATTAGATTATTGCGGATTTTATCCTGCTTAAATTGCAGCTGCCTTTCGTAGGAAAGCGCCTGTAACTGGCAACCGCCGCACTGTCTGTGAAATTTGCAGAGCGGATTAACGCGAAAAGGAGACGGTGTAATCACCCTCTCCAATCTTGCGTAGGCATAATGCTTCTTATTTTTCAGGATTCGGGCTTCTACGACGTCGCCCACAACGGCATCCTTTACAAACAGGGTGAAGCCGTCCGCCTTACCGATGCCTTCACCCTCGTTGCCGATATCCTCAATTTTTACGGTTACAATATCATTTTTCTGAAATTCCATGGATTTCCTCTTGCTCCATTTTAATACACCGTGTGAAAATTTTACTTTTCACACTACTCTCCACGCTTTTCCGGCCCCTGTCGACTTACGGGAACAGGCACATATTTATTCATACAACAATTTCTCCGTGCTAGTTAGTCCTTGCCTCCGTGCCTCGCAGGTTCGATTCAAACAGTCTGTTATAGCCTAACCATCCGGTTGTCTCGCTGTTATTTTCCAGAATCTCTTTAAAGGTTTCCAGCTTAGCGTCCGTATCATCTGCGTAATTCAGTGCCAGAGCTTCGATAAGCGCCGGAATCTTAGGCGAACCGTACTCGTACTTTCCGTGGTGGGCAAGAATGCAATGCTGCAATTCAGATAACAATCCTTGAGGGAAATTTACAATCCCTGCTGCCTTCTCCGCAACCATCTGGGCACCCATCACAATATGCCCCAGCAGCTGTCCGTCGTCGGTATAATCATTTTCCGGGAAGGGAGAAATTTCCTTTGTCTTACCGATATCATGGCACATTGCCGCCGCAAGCAGTAAATCCCTCTTTAAAATAGGGTACGCGCTGCAATAATAATCGCACAGCTTCGTAACACTCAGGGTGTGCTCCAACAGTCCGCCTACAAATCCGTGGTGCACGGTCTTCGCCGCGGAAGAATTTTTAAAGGCTTTTATAAACGCTTCGTCCTGTACGAAGAACGCTTCCAACAGCTGCTTCAAATACGGATTTTGAATACTCTGAATCAGCGCCGTCAGCTCCTTGTACATCAGGTTAATATCCTTAGAGCTTACGGGCAGATAGTCTGCCGGGGTATATTCTCCCTCTGCGCAGACGCGGATTCTCTTTACGCTGATTTGCAGCGCGCCCTGAAAGCTTGTAACATCTCCGTAAACCTCTATGTAATCCATGGTATCGTAGTCACCGATACCGGGATTATTGGGCTCCCATACCTTTGCATCAATGGTACCCGTTTTATCCTGCAGGGTTACGCTTTCATAGGGCTTTCCGTTTTTTGTAACCGCGGACACTTTATGCTTACAAAGATAAATATCAAATACTCTGTCGCCGTCTTTTAAATCCTTAATATATTTCATGTGAACTCAAACCTTTCCTTCCGTTATTGTCCCAGCTCTACGCTGAATTCCATTTCTTTATATTCGTTTTGTGAGGGACGCTTAATCACTAAATCAAGTGTATCTCCCGGGGACTGCTGTATCAACAGCATGGAAAACTCCCCGTAAGTGGATATTTCCTTCCCGTTTACCTTCGTTATTACGTCACCCTTCTGAATTCCGGCCAGCATGGCGGGAGAATCCAAAATAACTTCCTTTACGAAAGCTCCGTAGGGTACGCCCTGCTCCATATTCGCCTCGGCACTGACGTTCAGACCGGTGATTCCGAAATATGCAACGGGACTGGCATTTGACATTTTCTCGATTACCTTTTTCAGCTCCGTAATACCGTAAGCACTGATGAGATTTTTTACATCGGTACCGGCATGATCCGTGGTAATTACACCAAGAACCTCTCCGTACAGATTAAACAGTATACCCCCCGCCTTAGCACTTCCGGTAATATCTGTAGTCAGTAGCTGATAATTACGGTCAGGGGCATAGATTTGAGTATTATCGGCCGAAATCATACCATACCCTATAGAATTATTTACTCCTAAGGGACGACCCATCGCAACTACCGGGGTTCCCGCTAACCGCTTTGAGTTGGAGCGCCCCAACGTGGCAAGGGGCATTTCCTTCATTTCCTTTGGCAAGGTTTCCAAATCCACTGCCAAAATAGCGAGGTCTGTAAATTCATCCCGCTGCTTTACGGTTGCTTCTGCCTTAACATCATTGGAAAAGGTCAATGTCAGGGAACCGGTCAGACGAACGGAGGAGACATCTGCCAAAACAAGAAGCTCTTTTCCGTTATTGGCAACCAAAATTCCTGCTGCCTGATTGCGATTCTCCTGTACGTTACTGAGCCAGTCCGCATCCTCCGTTACGGTGGTAATCGTAACCATATATTGCTTCAGACTGTCCACATATTCCGACATGGCATCGTAAAGCTCCCGCTGACTGTCCATATCAAGCTCGGCGGCATCTATCATAAGCGCAACCTGCTGTTCTATCATCTGACCGTTAGGTTGCTCCAACGTAACATGCGGCGTGGGCGCGGGACTCGGCGTGGGAATATTTTCCGCCAGCATATCCTCCGGTGACATCTCCTCCTGATCCTCCGGGAATACGATAATCTGCGGCTTTTCTTCCGGATAAAGCCAATTACTGATTACCGGTTCCAGCACCAAAAAGGTCACGCAGGCAATCAAGCCGAAAATCACTGCCATAGATGCCGTGATTACCGTCCTGCGCAACAGCTTCCGCCGGTTTATGGGACGCTGTTTAATTTTTTCTATCAGAAAATCTTTTTGCTCCTTCTGTTCCTGCTCCGTCATGAAAACTCCTTTCCAAAACTGACGATATGCTCTTATTCAGTATATCAAATTTAACGGATTACGCAATCATATATCTTTTGAAAAAAACGAATAAAATAGCGTAGAGTCTCGCGTTTTCGCGGAAACCGTGCTATACTTTCTATAAATTGAACCAAACGGGAGTAATACCATGAACCAAAAAGTATTAAAAACTCTGGAATATAATAAAATTATTGATATTTTAACGGAAAAAGCAGATTCCGAACCCGGAAAGCGACTGTGTCAGCAGCTGATTCCTTCCGTTGATTTAGAAGAAATCCGTAAGAATCAGGCTGAGACGAGAGATGCCTTAAACCGTCTTTTTAAAGTAGGCAGTACCTCCTTTGGTAACAACCGCGACTTAGGCTTTTCCATAAAGTCTCTGGAAATCGGCAGCACTCTTTCCTCCGGGGAATTGTTGAAAATTGCCGCCCTTCTGGACAACGTCAGTCGGATTAAAGCTTACGGAAAAAAGGAGCGCGAGGATGCCCCCGAGGACAGTCTTGATATTTACTTTGCAGAGCTGACACCTTTAACCCAGCTGGCAAACGAAATCAACCGTTGTATTCTTTCCGAGGAGGAGATTGCGGATGACGCCAGCCCTAAGTTAAAAAGTATTCGCCGTTCCAAGATTCAGACCAACGAAAAGATTCATTCCCAGCTAAATTCCATGCTGAACGGCTCCTATCGGACTTATTTGCAGGATGCCGTAATTACGGTGCGGGACAACCGCTATTGTATTCCCATCAAAGCGGAATACAAAGGACAGGTAAACGGTATGATTCATGACCAGTCCGCTACCGGCTCCACCTACTTTATCGAACCTGCTGCCATCGTAAACTTAAATAACCAGTTGCGCGAGCTGGAGCTGCAGGAGGATGAGGAAATCCATGTGATTCTTGCGGGACTGAGTGCCCAGGCGGCGGAGCATACAGAGGAGCTTTCCAAAAACCAGCAGCTGATGACTACCTTGGATTTTGTTTTTGCCAAGGCGAAGCTTGCTTTGGAATGGAACGCCACCGAACCCCGCTTTAATACGGACCATTATATCAATATCCGTAAGGGACGCCATCCTCTTCTGGATAAGAAGCGGACGGTTCCTATTGATATCCATCTGGGTAAGGACTTTGACTTATTGATTATTACCGGTCCCAACACCGGCGGAAAAACCGTGTCGCTGAAAACAGTAGGGCTTCTGACCTTACTGGGACAGGCGGGCTTGCATATTCCGGCGTTGGACCGCTCCGAGCTTTCTGTTTTTACGGAGGTTTACGCGGATATCGGAGATGAGCAGAGTATCGAGCAGAGCCTGTCCACATTCTCCTCCCACATGAAGTCAATTGTCCACATTTTGGCGCATGCGGACGAGAATTCTCTGTGTTTATTTGATGAGCTGGGTGCGGGAACCGACCCGACGGAGGGTGCCGCCCTTGCCATTGCCATTTTGAATTTCCTGCATGACAGAGGAATCCGTACTATGGCAACCACTCATTACAGCGAGCTGAAGATTTACGCTCTTTCCACTTCTTTTGTGGAAAATGCCTGTTGTGAGTTTGATGTGGAAACCCTACAACCTACCTACCGTCTCCTCATCGGTATTCCCGGAAAGAGTAATGCTTTTGCCATTTCTTCAAAACTCGGACTGCCGGAGAATATTATCGAGGCTGCAAGAGAGCAAATCGGCAAAGAGGATAAGACCTTTGAGGATGTTATTGCGGATCTGGAACAGAGTCGTATTACCATCGAAAAGGAAGAGCGTGAAATCGCCGAATACAAGCAGCGCATCCGTACCTTACAGGATCAGTTACAGCATAAAAACGAGAAAATCGACCAGGCAAAGGATCGGATTTTGCGGGAGGCAAACGAAAAGGCAAAGGAAATCCTGCAGGAAGCTAAGGAGGTTGCGGATCAGACAATCCGCGATTTCAACAAGCTGGGCGTAGATGCTGATATTAAGGAACTGGAAAAGAAGCGCCAGAAGGTACGCGACCAGATTAACGCAAAGAACAATAATTTATCCCTTAAAACCGGAAAAAATCAGGCTCCGAAAAAGGGAATCGACCCTAAAAAGATTAAGAAGGGGGATTCCGTAAAAATTGTTTCCATGGGTCTGAAGGGTACGGTCAGCACCCTGCCGGACGCAAAAGGTGCACTCTTCGTACAGTGCGGTATTATCCGAACCCAGACAAACATCAACGACCTTGTTTTTGTTGAGGAGGAAACGATTAAGACCCCCGCACTTCAGCGTACCAATACCGGAAAGATTAAAATGTCCAAGAGCCTTTCCGTTTCTACGGAAATCAACCTGTTAGGTAAAACAGTGGATGAAGCCATTTCTCTTCTGGATAAATATCTGGATGATGCTTACATGGCACATCTGCCCTCCGTGCGGGTTGTACACGGAAAGGGAACCGGTGCCCTGCGAAACGCGGTTCACAGTCACCTAAAGCGTTTGAAAATAGTAAAGGAGTATCGATTGGGCGAGTATGGCGAGGGTGACGCCGGCGTTACGATTGTAACCTTTAAGTAAAAACGCAAATCCTGTTTGCGTTGCGATTATTGTGCCTGCGACCGTAAGCCGACAGGTACAGGAAAGGCATGGAAATTGTATGGTCAACAAACAAAAAATCTTAATTGTAGATGATGATAATAATATTGCAGAACTGATTTCCCTTTACCTCGTTAAGGAATGTTTCGAAACGATGATTGTAAATGACGGGGAATCTGTTCTTCCTGCCATGGAAAGCTTTTCACCCAACCTGATTCTGTTGGATATTATGCTTCCCGGCATGGACGGCTATCAGGTATGCCGCGAGGTAAGAGCAAAGTACTCTGTGCCGATTATTATGCTTTCTGCCAAGGGTGAGGTTTTCGATAAAGTACTGGGACTGGAGCTTGGCGCAGACGACTACATCGAAAAACCCTTTGATTCCAAGGAGCTTGTTGCGCGGGCAAAGGCTGTACTTCGTCGCTATAAACCGCAAACTGTTGTGGCAGAGCGTTCCGATGACAAATGCGTGGAATATACGGACCTTTCCATCAACCTGACCAATTACTCCGTAATTTATATGGGACAGACGGTAGATATGCCGCCTAAGGAGCTGGAGCTGTTGTACTTTCTTGCATCTTCGCCCAATCATGTTTTTACCAGAGAGCAGCTTCTCGACCAGATATGGGGCTACGAATATATCGGCGACACCCGAACCGTAGACGTACATATCAAGCGTCTTCGTGAAAAGATTAAAGACCATGCCAACTGGAAGATTTCTACCATCTGGGGTATCGGCTATAAATTTGAGGTACGGATTTCATGAGAAAAACCCTTTACTTAAAGTTTGTGCTGGCGTACATCATCTTCGGTTTTTTCAGCTTCGTTATTGTCACTACCTTTGTGCCCAGTATGACAAAGGATCATTTGGTGCGCGAAAAAGCAGAAGCGCTCTATACGGAAGCCACTTTGATTGCCAACACCTATGCAACCGGACTGTATACCAGTGAAACAGACTTGGAAACCGTAAAGACCCAGCTGGATTCCTTATCCCTGTATCTGGACTCTACCATCCGTATTATCAACCCTTCCGGCCGACTGGTTTTGGATACGAATTTCCCCATCAATGTAGAAGAGGTTGTTATGATTGAGGGCTTCGATCCTACGATTACCGGAGGCTCTTACTACAACATCGGTAACTTTTTCGGAAGCTTTGAATCGGATGTACTCAGTGTTTTTTCTCCGATTACTTCGAGCTATATGGTACGCGGGTATGTAGTTATTCACTGTGACATGACAGATATAGAGGCTTCCTGTAATAATCTGCTGAATATTTCCTACATTTCTCTTATAATCGTATTCCTGTTGTCCATGATTATCTTGATTTTCTTTACAGAGATGGTATATCAGCCTCTAAAGAAAATCACTTATGCCACGGAGCAATATGCATCCGGTAATATGCACTACGAGTTTCAGGTAGACAGTGAAGACGAAATCGGTTACCTCGCTGCCTGTCTGAGTTACATGGCCAGCCAGATTGCCGGTGCCGAGGACGACCAGAAAAAGTTCGTAGCAAACGTTTCCCATGATTTCCGTTCTCCGCTAACCTCTATCCGGGGGTATCTGGAGGCTATGATTGACGGTACGATTCCGCCGGAAATGCACGAAAAATATCTGGGGATTGTATTAAATGAAACGGAACGTCTGACGAAGCTGACAAACAGCCTGCTGATGCTGAACAACCTGAATACAAAGGGTATGCTTCTGGATCGCACGGATTTTGAAATCAACCGGGTCATCCGTAATACAGCCGCTTCCTTTGAAGGAACCTGCCGGAAAAAAACCATCGCTATTGAACTGGTTCTGACCGGAGACGAAATGTTTGTAAACGCAGATGAAGGTAAAATCCAGCAGGTGCTTTATAATCTGATTGATAATGCCATCAAGTTCAGTCATCATGATTCTGTTATCCGTGTGGAGACTTCTCTGAAAAAGAATAAGCTTTTTGTTTCGGTTAAGGATACCGGAATCGGTATACCGAAGGACGATTTAAAGCTGATTTGGGATCGTTTTTACAAGTCCGACCTTTCCCGCGGCAAAGATAAAAAAGGTACCGGACTGGGGCTGTCCATCGTGAAGGAAATTATTTCTTCTCACGATGAACACATTAATGTTATCAGTACCGAGGGAGTGGGAACCGAGTTCATCTTCTCCCTTGCACCGGCCGCTAAAGCACAGGAGGAGGACTAAAGTTAACCCGGTTTCTCAGATGCACCTTTGGAGTCCCCTATCATCCGTGTCTTTGTCAACACAAAATGCTCCTGCTACGATTGGTTCACTCCGAGAGTGCGCTGTAATGTTGTCGGGAGGCAAATGTGAGAATTTCTTATGTGCGCAACTTTGGAATAAGGTTCGTGTTTTTATGCGCTTGAACAAAAATTGAGTCGTGTCCGCGGGAGGCGGAAAAAGGAGCATGCTCTTTCGCTCATTTTTTCGTCCGACCGCGAACGCGACTCTTATTTTTGTACCAGCTCATAAAAAGCTCGAACTATCGTAAATTCAAAAGTAAGCACATTAGAAATCCCACATTTGTTGACCCAATATTACAGCGTACTCCCAGGGCAGACAAATCGCAGCAGGAGCAAGTTCTGTTGACAAAGACATGGAAAATCGGGGCTCCAGAGGCGCATCTGAGAAACCGGGTTAACTTAACAGCATTCCTCCACCTGTACGTTTTTTACGGTCATGTTTTCTATTAAATCCTCGGAAAATCCATTCTCTTTTGCTACCACATGCAGATTCTCCAATACGAAATTAGAAAGTCTGTACTGGTCATCCTGCTTCTTCACATGGAAATACTTTTCGCACTCGCAGTCACAGTTTCTCATGGTGATATGATCACCGATAGACAGCGGGATATCCTTGCGATCCTTTAAATCATAGAACTGCGTCCAAGGGTTTACATTCAGGAAATGCTTAATCTTTCCCTTAATATCCTCCACTGTAATATACTCATACAGCTGCGGGGTATCGGGACGCATTTTCAACCAAAGCAGGTTGCTTCCGCTGGTTATATTTACTCTTCGGAGAATGATATTGCGGTTATGAACGGATTCGGAACCGCAGGTCAGGCAACCGTGGCAGAACCCGTAGGTACAGTCTTCGATAATAATTCTTTCGTTAGCACCGTTTTCGGGAGCAGTATCCGCCCAAGGGCCTTTTCCGCCCTTTAATACTACGGAGTCATCATTTACCTCTAAGTAACAGTTCTTTACAAGAAAATCGCTACATACATCAATATCAATTGCATCCGTACTGGGCGCCTTCACCGGTGCAAGCGGTGAGAAAATGCGACAGTTCAGATACTTTACATGGTGGCTTCTGTAAATATGGTTTGTCCAGAAATGAGCATTTTGCAACTTCAATCCAGCCACCAAAACATTCTGGCTGTTGGAGATGTAAACCAGTCTGGGTCTCTGCTCGTCCTTATTGGTACATTTCGGATTCCACTGTCTTCTCAACCAGAACGCCTTCCAGGAACGCAGACCGTTTCCGTCGATGGTTCCGGGGCCGCACATGGTAAAACCATCTACACCGTCCGCATTTATCAATGCGGCAAAATACAGACAGGTCTCTCCCTCAATTCTTGTCTCGCACACCGTATAATCGGAAACATCATCGCTTCCCTTCAGAGTACCGCCCTCTGCCACATACAGATTTACGCCCTGCTTAAAGAAAAGGGAACCTGTCAAATAAGTTCCGGCAGGTACCACAATCACACCGCCGCCCTCCTGCGCTGCGGTATCAATGAGCTTCTGAATTTCCTCGGTATGTACCTTTCCGTCATCTAAAATGTTGTACTGTGTCAGCACATATTGCTTACCAAGCTCCTCCAGAGCAGGCACCTTAGTATCGTAAAACCACGCATCAATCGGGGTTCCGTCAGGAAAAACTTCTCCCTGAACCGCACCCATGTTTTCCAAATCCTTTACAGCTTCTGCACTCATGTAATTTCCCTCCGTTGTATCATTCTGGGTTATTGCAATATTTACCTATGCATCCATTATATTATCCGCGACAGGTATTTTCAACTGACTTATTATGATGCTTCCTTTGTTTTCACTTTTTTCTTGCGGGTAAGCTTACAAATTTGAGTGCATACTTTATCCTTACCTTTCCGCACAGAAACGCTATAATTCTACATAATACTTAAAAATCCCTTGGCTTATGTCCATTCGTAACACAGCGCAAGTTTTTCTGAAATTATGTTTGAGATTTATTTTAGATATAAGATATGTTATTGTAAAATTGTAATTGTAGAACGCAACGTATTTTTTTTGCTGTTGAAAACAAATCAGATATGTATGAATGACATATAAGAATGGAGAATTTATGAGCTATACTTTTTCAAAAGATATCCGAACCAACGATAAGTTGAGAGCCTCTTTTAATGACTTAACCCGTCGCACCTTTGATTTTGATTTTGAAAACTGGTACCGGTTAGGTCATTGGGGAGAGATGTACATTCCTCACGCACTGTTGGACGGTGATAAGGTAATATCTAACGTTTCTGTTAACATTATGCCGTTCGATGTGGACGGACAACAAAAAACCTATATCCAACTAGGCACGGTTATGACCGATGAAGCCTACCGCGGTCAGGGGTTGAACCGAAAAATTATGGAACAGATTATTGCGGAATATAAAGATAAGGCAGACGGTATTTACCTTTTCGGAAATGATGATGTTCTGGAATATTATCCGAAGTTCGGATTCATTCCCGCAAAGGAGTACGAGTATTATCTTCCCTGTGAGAAGCTTTCTTCCTGTGAGGTTTTAGGCGTCGGGAATATTAACTCCTCTGACGAAACCGGAAATATCAATATAATGCAGGTAGATATGTCCGATGACATTCAGGTGAAAAAATTTTACGATTTTATTCGCCGTTATCCGGAATGCGCATCGGAAGAAAATCAGAATACCTCTTTCTATATGAGCCACAATCTGGGACTTTATCAGTTTTGGCTTCCGCCCGGAAAAGGAAAAAAGGTTTTCTATCTTCCGGAAACCGATAACTATGTGGTTGCAAAAATGTCCGGTGAAGTTCTGCACATTCAGCAGATTTTCGGAAGAGAAAAGATTGATCTTTTACGGCTTGCAAAGAGCCTCCGGGAAAATATTTTTGAGAAAAATATCAAAGAAGTTTCATTTGGTTTTACGCCCTGTGATACAAAAAATCTCCTTGTGCGGGAGCATAAGGAGGAGGACTGCACCCTGTTTATCATAGGTACGGATTTGGAACGGATAGAGCGGGATAAGCTGATGTTCCCTGTTTTGTCCCACGCATAAATGAATGCCGGTACTGAAAATGTACCGGCATTTTTTTACTTACAAACTCTTTCATCAATTCTTCTGGCAAAAGAATAGGTATAGGGCATAAAGTATTTTCCCCAGAAACGGAGTGCAGTAGGATTCAGTGTTTCGCAATCCACACCTAAATACGTTATTCCTTCTTCCCGCATTGTATTTAGAACATAAGATAATAAAGCCTGCGGCGTACCGCTTCCGCGATATTTTTCATCAAAATAAGCGCCGCATATATTTTTCATTTGCTCATACTCTGTAATAAAATTCTCTGCTTCATCATCAATCGCAAAGAATCCTATTGTCTCTTCTTCCGCTTTCGCCGCAAAAATTCTCATGGTTTCCCGCTTTATCCATTTTTCAAACCAGCATTCAAAGCCGTTTTTATCAGGAGGAAAGAATACGGGCGCATTTTCCAGATGCTTGTGCAGACCCCTTTGGAGTTGTTCTACTTCTTGAAATTCTTCCCGGTTAAGCTCTTTTAACGAAATATTCCCTGCCGCTCCCGGTATTTCTTCCTTTGGAATTTTTCGCACAGCGTCGCTGCACCGTATACCAAACCCATTAAAAATAAAAGATTTTGCGATTTCTTCATCATGAGCATATCTGCTTAAAGCACAACCGGTAACCCCATCCTTTACAAATTCTTCCGATACACCGGCAAAAAGCATGGATGCCAGTTTTCCTCTGTCGCTGTACTCATAAGAAAATGCGCTCCCTCCAAGAGGAGAAAAAACACCTTTTATATTTCCTAAAAATCCATTCCACGGACCGGAAAAAAGAAGATAACCAACCAGCTTCCCGTCGCATACAGCCGCTTTGCCGTAAGGCTGCCCGGAAAGCCGCCGTAAAATATCCAGTATCTCTTTTTCGAATTTTCCTTTGGGAAGCTCTGAATTGTATTTTCTCTCCTCCTCCAGCTCCCGATATGCCAGTTCTTTTGCCTCTTCAATATATTTTTCCGTAAATCTTTCAAATGTTATATTCATTTCCGATACCCCGCTTTCATTCTTTTTGCTTTAAAATTTTCGTCATAAAGCCGCTGATATAAGCGCCATCGCTTTTCAGTGAGTTCTCCGTTTTTAAGTGCTTCCTTCACCGCGCATCCCGGTTCCGTATCATGTCTGCAATTTCCAAATCTACACCTTGAAAACAGTTCCGTAATATCCGAAAAGGTGTTGTCAATTCCATCCTCCACATCACATACTCCAATCTCTCTCATCCCCGGAGTATCAATAATCGTAACGCCATTTTCCAGAGTAAAAAGGTGACGATATGTGGTTGTATGGCGGCCCTTCCCGTCTTCCTCCCGAATACTGCTTGTCTTCATCACTTCTTTTCCGGCTATGTTATTCAGCATGGTAGATTTTCCGACACCGGAGGATCCTATTAACGCAATTGTTATACCGTCTCGCAAATATTGCGATAGCGTCTCCATTCCCTCACCTGTTACGGAGCTGATTGGAATAATATCCACATTACCGGAGATATTTCTCACCTCTTCAATATAGGTGTCCACATTATCACATAAATCAGCCTTACTCAATATTACTACAGGAATCCCCTTTCCCTGAATCGTAACAGCAATATATCGCGCAATTCTTCCTGCATTAAAATTCTGATTTAGGGAAGTTACAATAAATACATAGTCAAAATTTGCTGCCATTGGCTGTTCTACCAAAGTTTTTACATATCCGTCCGCATGACCGCTTCTGTCCGGTCTCGAAAGGTAGCTTTTTCGCTCGTAGATTTTTTCAATTATAGAATCCCCATCGGGATTGTAAATGATATCTACATAATCTCCTACCACCGGATAGTTCTCGTTTTTATAAAATGTACCTTTTAATTTTCCGTTGATTTCACCGATTTCTCCGGTTAATACGTAATGCTCTCGTTGCACCTTTGCAACGCGCATCTTAAATCTCATTTTTTCTGTTTTCATTGTTATTTACCATTCCTTTTTTGAATTTTTCCTTTGTCCGAGCTTTACTCCCTCTCAAATTTTTTCCTTTTACTCCTCGGTTTTCCTCGACAATACCCAAAGGACCTTACTACGGCTAAAGAACAGGATTACAATGTAAACCAAAATGAAATTACTTATTTTTGGACACAAAAAAGCCGCAGCAAAATCACTGCGGCATAAACATTCTTACAACAAAAATGATTACTTCCGTATTGCCGAGGTAATTTCGCTCTGTTTGTCTATTAATTTCATCATAAAGTAGGTCATCTCTATTACCTCTCTTTCCTAAAAAATATTCAGATGTCATAATTAGAACCTATGACATCTGAATATGGTATATCACTTTGTTTCTTTCTTGTCAATACATTAATTACTTAGAAAAACGATGAAAACCGTGAGAATCCGGACATCATGGAAGACATGGATACCAGCTGCATTATCCATATCAGCAAAAATACTGCCAAAAATGAAATTACTACTGCCAGATGGGTACGTCTGTTAGTTCTGTTTATTTTTTCTTTGGATTCCCACTTTTTCTGTTCATGTAAACGTTCTGCCTGCGCTTCCTGCATTGCACGCCGCTGTGTCTCTTCCCATGCAAGTCTGCCGGGAGACAACTTATACTCCGTGGCACCGCAGTTGGGACAGCTTTCCTCATTAAACAGAGAACCGCAATAAATGCAGCTATAATTTAATCCGGTATAAAAATTCTGCATACCGTTGTTTTGCTTTTTCAGCATTTCAATCTCTTTTAACAGAGCTTCCTTTTCTGACTGGTCAAAATTTGTGTTTTCGCTCATTTTATCTCCATTCCGAGAACATTTTCGGTTAGCACAATGGTAAAGCCTTATAATTTACCTTTGAGTCTGTGCTCTACCTGTTGAAGCAGGCTTGTACCATTATCTTCCATTACCTTAGTCTTAGCAATCTCAACAAATTTATTGCATGCTTTGTTATCTCCGCTGATACTGATGACATTGTCGTCTCTGTCCGTCAGTACAAAAGCCTTTTTCATCATAGGTCTTTCCACTTTAATTATATCCGCCCAATAAAGTGTTTTTCTTTTTCCCAAAAAAGAGCAATCTTCAATCCGATCTTCAAACAACACTACTCGTTTCACAAAGGTAAACAATAATGCAAATTCTCCCAACGTATAACATAATAAACTAAAACCGGCCACAAACCAATAGGAATTTGTATCTATACCCGCAATGGATGCATCGGTCAATTTCAAATAAACAAAAAAGAATCCCAACGCAATGAGCATCACACCAATCACAGCTGTCATCCGGGTCTCCCGAATACAGACAATCCCTGTGTCTGTACATCTGTTCTTAATAATTATCGCAACAGTAACAATTATCAAAATCACTGCTACTGCACAACTGGCATAGAGAATCTTATCCATGGGATGATTCCTCCTCATTCAGAAGAAGTAATTCCTCATATAGTTGCTTTGCCTGCATTGTTGCCTGAGGCAGCAACATCAGTACATCATAAAGGTAAGGATTCACAGACATTTGAAGCATTTCCTGCGCAAAAGCCATGGCTGCTACTTCTTCTAAAGACAAAAGCTTACTGTAGCGTTTCAGAGGGCCTAAATTCCAAATTAGTATATGCTTCCGGTTTACATAAAGGAAAGAATCTCTCTCCTGAAGTACATGAAACAATTCATGAGCCAACAGCATTTCATAAATATCTGTTTCACCTATAAATTCATTTCCTCCGCTTTCCTGAATCAGCATCTGAGTTGCTTCGGCATTATCGGTAAATACTTGAATGTGGTCAGGTTCATGATAACACGCAAAAGTCAGTAAACCATTACCGCTTGGCATAGGAAGCCGCTCTACGCGAACTCCTAACTTTTCTGCTAATTCCGGACAGGAAATGTCGCCCCATTCCCGGCGCATCCGGCACGCCAAATCCTTGCCGCACTTACGTGCGGCATGATAAAAAGACGTATATTCTTCCATACTTACCAATCTCATCAAGGGCTCTCGAGATTTAGCGTAAGAAATCCATATCGACTCCGGAAAACCGGACAATTCCCGGCACCAATTTCTAATCATTATATAACCTCTGTACGAGAAGCAACCAGCAGAATGCCTTCATCCGGTTCAGCCTCCAGGAATTCGGAACGCATAACAATCAGCAGCTGCTCCAGACTCTGGGAATTCGTAAAGTCAAGCACCTTACCACCAATACACAGGAAGAAGTCAGGCGTTCTAGCCATTTCATTCTTATAGTACAGGGTCTTCTCCCACATTTCAGAAACAACCTTTTCCCATTCGCTGGCCTTACAAGCTTCTGCAATTGCGTCACCACACTGCACCTTAATAAATCCTCGGTGATCTACAACACGAATATTTTGCTTCTCACCGTTCTGATGACCAAAGATGAAGAAGATATCGTTGGAAATTAAATCGTTAACTTCCTTTTCTTCACAGCGCATGGATGCAGCAGCCAACTTTCTCGCTTCATTCATATCACATCGCATCTTCAAGTCGGTAGCCTGGACTTCATTGGAGCCCATAGCAATAGCAGTAACCTTAGAAGTCTGATTGTCGATTTCTACCTGAACCTCAATGGTATCGGGTACTGCACCATTCTTGATAGCCATTTCCTTAGCTTCCTTCTTAATCTGACGAATATCTTCCGTAGTAGGATTAGGAATAACTCGCTCTACTACATCACGAATCATAGCCAGAGCAACACCGATAGAGGAAATAACCTCTGCATGCTTCGCCAAAGAGTAATTCATTTTAAGCTGCTCCGCACAATAAGGCAACAAAGCAGATGCTCCGCCACCACAGCCAACCAGATCAATCTGGTCTCTATCAATTTTATATTTTTCCGCAAAATTCAAAATGATAGGCTCAATATGCTCGTAGGCCTTATGCAGAATCTGGCGGCAGCATTCTTCTACGCTAACACCAATATAATCAGCCAGAGGCTTAATACATTTACGGGCAGATTCTACGTTACCGGCAGAGTAGTCACCGGGCTTAACATAACCGAGAACATTAGCAGCACAGGAGTTGGTAATCGTTACTCGCTTACCGCTAGCCAGTTTAATACGAACATAATCAGCAGGATCGCCTTCCTTAGGAGAGAAGAATTCCAACTCAGGATCCACAATCTCTTCCTCAGGGGTATAAACAGCGTAACTCAGACCACCGATATGAGCAGAACGAGGACCAACGTCAATTAATTTACCATCACCTGCACGAACCATAGAGCCTCCGGCAACACCTTGAACCTTAACATCCAAAGAGTTAACGTAGGTATCATGACCGCCTACAGATGCGTATTCAACACCGGGACGACCGTTCTTGATAACACCAATATTAGTGGTAGTACCGCCAACCTCAAAGTAAATACCATTAGAAGCACGCAGGTACATTAAGGCACCCATAACAGAAGCAGCCGGTCCGGACAGCATGGTCAAAACGGGACGTTTCTTCATTTCGGTAATATCCATAACACCGCCGTCGCCACGCATAATCATCAGAGGAACATCAACACCGGCAGTACGAACAGCCATCTCAGTACAATTTGCAGTATTCATCATCTTAGGCAAAATGGAACCGTTAATAGCAGCAGTACGAGTACGACGGGACAAGCCGTACAGCTTGGAAATATCGGATGCAACAGAAACCATCAAATCCTTCTTGTCCGCTTCCTGCTTAACAAGCAACTCATGCTCCATAGAGTCAACACCGAAAGCTTCCGAAGCAACAATAACAGTAGCCCCCTCACCTTTCAGCTTCTCAACCTCTTCTTTAACGGTTGCCTCATTAACCAGCTTACTCTTTAAGTAGGTGTGAGTAGTGGTAATGTATCGACCGCTATCCAGCAGAATACCACCGATTTTGGACTGACTCTTTGCAAGCATACCGCCTATGCCGCCGCCACCCATAGCTAAAATACCAACCTTGGCAACGTCACCTTCTATTAATGCATTGGTTGCCTGAGTAGTAGAATGTGCAATAAAGACAACATCTTCAGGAGCAATATTATTTTCGGTCAGACAGTTCTGAAAACACTCAATAACGCCGGCTGCAACGCCTAATTCGTCATCATGGCTTGTCATAACAATGGACTCACCAACAATTTCATTGGTTTCATTATCCAGTGCAACGGCTTTCGTGTGGGTACCACCTACGTCGATTCCAACGCGGACTTTTCTGTTAATCATTTGAGATTCCTCCTATATTAAGACATATATTTATCCCGGTTGCGACCGAGTGCATACAAAACGGCACTTTAGTGCCGAAGTTTTCGATATTAGTGTTTTAGATTGCTGAAAAAATTTGTAGAAAGAGGGCGTTTCCGCCCTCTTTCACTATTTAGGGGTCTATTTATTCGGTTATATCGTTAGTTAGGAAATAAATAAATTACATTGCGAACATGAAGTAAGCGACCATTTCCAGAATGAATGCACAAGGCAGAGCATACGGTAGAACGGTCTTCATGAAATCCTTGGTGTTTACCTGAGTATAACCAATTGCCCACATATTCCATGACTGGGTAGGACAAACGTTAGTATTAATGGTACAGCAAGGAATGTAGAACAAAGGATACAGAACGCTCAAAGGCCAACTGGTTGCTTCAGCAACGATGACAAACAGAGCAGTACCGGCACCCCAAATGGTCAAAGGACCACGGAACAGAGCCAGGAATCCGCAGATACCGAACAACAAGAACATTAAGAGCATAGAGCTCGGTAATACGGGAGCAATGATGGGAGCAAGCAGGCTCTTAATCAGACCGGCAGCCTTACAGAACATCTGTAAGAACATCAGGAATCCCAGAACCAGACCAACATCAGCAACGCCGTCATGGAAGGTCTTCTGAATCAAATCAGCAATCTTATTCCATCCCTTAATGTTACCGGTAGTCAGCAATGCATAGATAACAGCAAGCAAGATGGAAGGAATCATGCTCAGATTGAAGATAACAGCTAAAAGTACAGGCAAGATAGGAGTCAGCATAGCAAAAGCATTAACCTTCTTGCTGCTATCCATGGAATTTGCAGTAGCAGCCCATGCATGAGATTTCTTCTTGGTATTAACCAAATCCATAACTACGATGCTGATGAAGTGAACAACAAAAGCAACGATAGCGAAGGTATACCATTCGGAACCGATAGCATACTTTTCCTCACCTACTACCATGGTACCTGCAGCCTGATTCAACAGAGACTGGTTAAAGTACAAACCACAGCCTACAGACATACAGAAGGATCCGGAAGCCAGAGGCTTAGGAATACCCAGAGACAGCATGATAGGGAATACGATAACACCGATAGCAACAACTGCACCGGGGCCGTAAGAAGTAGTGAAGATTAAAGCTGTAACCAGGTTTAGCAGGATACAGGTAAGACCGGGCTTATCACCACCCAACTCAACTGCGTTACGGATGATGGTACTTGCAATACCGGTCTCAACCAGAATACGACCAAACCAGGAACCAAATACAATGTAAACGGCAGTAGCACCGAAACCGGTAGGACCACCATCAAAGATAGTAGTGTTGATATCATTCCAGGTAACAACACCACCAATAGCGCCAATGCCGGCCCACAAAACAGCCATAACAAAAAGACCAAGCATAAGGTTACCACCTTTTGCGGCATAAACAATGAATGCCAGGAAAGTAATCAGTAAAATAATACCGAGAATTGTTTCCATACAGATGTTTTCCTCCTTAAAATAAACGTTTATAAGTACTTCCTAACTTATGACTTACCTAAAATTCGTAATCCGCCCCCCCTGTCTTCCCTTTTTCTTAGATCCGGCTCGGGAATTTCCGGTCTGCAATATATTTGTTTATCAATTTCGTAGTTCCTTTTTTAGAATTACTAAATCGATAAGCAATTCGTTAATTATTAATAAAATCCAGTCGTTTTTTTAAATCTGATAGTTTTACCATACTGATTCAGTCATTTCAATATAAATCGCTTGTTAATTTGTATATTTGATAGAATTATAAAAATATTAGAATTTTTTTTAATTAATTATTTATATATTATTTTTTATACTTACCATATATTCTTACATTTGCACATTTTTTAGATTTACATTTTCTTTTTTAGGCAAAAAAAAAACCTGAAAATGAAACCTTCACGCTCCCGTTTACATTTTCAGGTTATTTTACTTATTTCGTCTATCTTTTCTCATGAGACATATCCATCGTCTCATATAAATACTGATTTCCCTTTTTTCCTACCCTTGTCACCGTTCCTACATGGTAAAGAATATTCAATACCGTTTGTGCAAGGTCTGTGGAAATATGCGCCGCCTTTGCAAATTCCTTTGAGGTAAATTCACTCTCCAACTCATACGGAACAAAAAGCATATAATCCTGCACACAGGTAATATCTACCTCTTCTACAATATCGAGAGGGATTCTGTCAAACCGACTGGAGCCTTTTTTCCTGTCCTTGCTCCAACCGTTGAGTAACCTGTATTCTTCCATATCCAAAAGAACCAGCCTAAGTCGCAAGTTTGGATGTTTTAAAAACATTTTTATTTTGTACAACTCAGGAAATGCGGTATACATGCTTCCTTTGCGGGGAGATTTTCTTTTTTGACTGAGTGCACCGGTTTCTTCGTCTATCCAGATAAGCCATTTTTCCCGGGGAATCGGATAAACAATGGTAACGGGATAAAGCGGAAGAAAAGCCTTCAGCTTATCGCGCATTTTGTTAAAATGTCTTGTCTGAATCTCTATAATTTCTTCATCGGCATAAATATCCGCTACATAATTTTCGATAGGAATTTCCTGTTTATCTTCGTCCGGTTCATAATAATTTTTCAGGATAGCATGGACAGTTTTTTCAGACAGAGTCCCGATTCCGAGACGCTGCCTGTGGATTCCGATAACTCTTTTTTTTGCTTCCTCAAATGTAATTTTTCCCGGCATAATCAGTTCCTTTAAATCATGCGGCTTCTACTTCTGCCTGTTTATCTTTTGCGTAAAGAATCTTTAGGATAATAGGCGTTGCGATACTGGATACGATAATCAGGAAAATAACAGAAGTAAAGTAAACAGGAGTTAAAAGCCCTACTGACAGACCCTTTTGCGCTACGATCAACGCTACCTCGCCTCTTGTCATCATACCGACACCGATTTTCACACAATCCTGTATACGGAATTTACATATCTTCGCCATCAGTCCGCAACCGATAATTTTAGTAACCAGTGCTACCAATACAAATCCTATAGAAAATAATAATATAGTTCCGTCTATATTTTCAATATTTGTTTTTAATCCGATACTTGCAAAGAACACCGGTCCGAAAATCAGGTAAGAACTGACCTCCATTTTTTCCTCAATATACGAGGAATCCTGAATGGAGCAGAGAATAATTCCTGCCACATACGCTCCGGTAATGTCCGCGATTCCGAAATAATGCTCAGCTGCATATGCCAAAAAGAAGCATAGTGCAAGACTCATAATGGGAATTCTTCTTGTATGAGGGTATCTTTCATCAAAGTCCCTAAAAATTCTATACAGCACAAATCCTACGACCAACGCCAATATAAAGAAAAGAATCGTATTAATTACCACTTTTCCGGGATTGGAGTCAGGATTTTTAAAACCGACTACAAAGGTAAGTACAATAATTCCGATAACATCATCAATAATTGCTGCACTGAGAATGGTTGTACCGACTTTTCCCTTTAGCTTACCCATTTCCCGCAAAGACTGTACCGTAATACTTACGCTGGTTGCCGTCATAATTACGCCGATAAAAACTGCTTTAAAAAATTCTTCGGAGCCCCAGGGTGCAGCACCGTAAAATCCCATGTACAACAAGGTTCCGCCTGCCAGCGGAACAAAAACACCTGCACAAGCGATTAAAAACGCAATGGGACCCGTTTTTAACAGCTCCTTGAGGTTTGTATCCAAACCCGCCGAAAACATCAAAAGGACAACACCTACCTCTGCCATTCCCGCTAAAAAATCTGTCTGCTGTACAAAGCCGAAAACTCCGGGACCGATTAAAAGACCGGCAACGATTTCACCAACTACCTGCGGTGCCTTACATTTTCTTGCGACCACACCAAAAAACTTTGCAAAGACAATGATGATTGCTAAATCCTTGAATAGATCATAAACATTCACTTTTTTACACTCTCTTTTCCTATTTTTTTTCACAAAACAAGACGAGCAGCGGGAGTTTCCCGCTCTCGTCCTATCATTACACTATATTATACTCGCAAACCCGCACTTCGTGCTATTATCTGCTTCGCAGATGTTTGCTCGTTACCGCTTAGAAAACCAAATGCCGCATTCTGCGGCGCTTGGTTTTCTATTCGCGTACATTATACCACATATTTAAAATTTGTCGCGTTAAGATTTTTCTTCCGGCTGTTCTGCATTATTTTCAGCAGAATCTTCGGAATCTTCCGCAGCATCTTCTGTCATTTGTTCTGCTTCAGGAATGGTACTTCTTACCTTCGCAAGCTGTGCTACCTTGATACCCTTTTCCAGATTAATCATCTTCACACCGGAGGTAATTCTTCCGAGAATTGAAATATCCTCCACACGAAGCTGGATGATAATTCCCTCTGTGGTAATCATCATAATTTCGTTGTCGTCATTTACCGCCTTGACACCTACCACATCACCGGTTTTTTCGGTAATCTTGTAGCATTTCACGCCCTTACCGCCTCGATGCTGAACCGTAAATTCATCCATCTCGGTTCTCTTACCAAGACCGTTTTCAGATACAAACAATAAATGACTACCCTGACTCTGCAGCTGCATACCTACAATTTCATCTTCCGGATTCAGATTCATACCGATAACACCCATAGATGCTCTTCCGGTTGCCCTTACATCGGTTTCCATAAATCGGATACACATACCCTGCTTTGTCACAAGGAAAATTTCGCTTTCACTGGTTGTGGTTTTTACCTCAATCAGTTCATCATCATCTCTCAGATTAATAGCTGTTAAGCCGTTCTTTCTGACATTTGAATATTCTCTTAAAGGTGTCTTTTTAACGATACCCTTTCTGGTTACCATGAGAAGATTTTTCTCGTCACTATATTCCTTAATCGGAATCATAGCGGTGATTTTTTCACCGGGCAACAGCTGTAATAAGTTAATGACCGCAGTTCCTCTCGCAGTTCTTCCTGCTTCGGGAATCTGGTAAGCCTTTAATCTGTAAACCCGTCCCATATTGGTAAAGAAGTTTAGGTAATGATGGGTCGTAGTCATCAGCAGATCCTCGATAAAATCATCCTCGATAGTCTGCATACCCTTAATTCCCTTACCTCCGCGGTTCTGAGCCTTGAAATTATCTACCGTCATACGCTTTATATAACCTAAATTCGTCATAGCGATTACGGTATTTTCATTAGGAATCAAATCCTCCATGGAGATATCGAACTCATCATAACCAATCTTACTACGTCTGTCATCGCCGTATTTTTCAGCGGTTTCCAGCATTTCCTTCTTGATAACACCGAGCAGAAGCTTTTCGTCGGAAAGAATTGCCTTTAATTCACCGATGCGAAGCTGTAATTCTTTATGCTCGTTCTCCAGTTTTTCTCTTTCCAAACCGGTCAGCGCACGCAGACGCATATCAACAATAGCCTGTGCCTGTGCTTCGGAAAGCTCAAACCGCTGCATTAATCTCTCTTTTGCGGTCTGGGTATTTTCACTGCTTCTGATGATGGAAATCACTTCGTCGATGAAATCAAGCGCTTTCAAAAGACCCTGTAAAATATGGTCTCTCTCTTCTGCTTTATTTAAATCGTATTTGGTTCTTCTGGTAACAACGTCTTCCTGATGCTTTAAGTAGTACTTCATCATATCGAGAAGACTCATTATCTTAGGCTCGTTATTTACCAGAGCCAGCATAATTACGCCGAAGGTATCCTGCAGCTGTGTATGCTTATAAAGCTGATTCAAAATTACATTTGCATTGGCATCCTTACGCAGCTCGATTACCACTCTGACACCTTCACGGTTTGATTCATCGCGGATATCAGTGATACCGTCAATTTTCTTCAACTTAACAAGCTCTGCAATCTTAATAATCAGATTTGCCTTATTTACCATGTAAGGTAATTCCGTTGCAATAATCTGACTTTTACCGTTAGGTAAGGTTTCGATATTCGTTACGGCACGTACTATAACCTTTCCGCGGCCGGTTCTGTAAGCTTCCTCACAGCCTCTTGTTCCTAAAATCATACCGCCGGTAGGAAAATCGGGAGCCTTTACAATTTCAAGAATTTCTTCGATAGAGGTTTCTCTGTCTTCATTTACCTTATTATCGATAATTTTCTCTACTGCAGCAGTTACCTCACGAAGATTGTGAGGGGGAATGTTGGTAGCCATACCTACTGCAATACCGGTAGTACCGTTTACCAAAAGGTTAGGGTAACGGCTGGGCAGAACTACAGGTTCCTTCTCCGTATCATCGAAGTTGGGAACAAAATCTACCGTATCCTTATTAATATCCGCCAAAAGCTCCATGGAAATCTTGGATAATCTTGCCTCGGTATAACGCATTGCTGCAGCACCGTCGCCGTCCATGGAACCGAAGTTACCGTGACCGTCTACAAGAGGATATCTCATGTTCCAGTCCTGAGCCATATTTACAAGAGCACCGTAAATAGAGCTGTCACCATGGGGATGATATTTACCCATGGTATCACCTACAATACGGGCACTCTTACGATGAGGCTTATCGGGACCGTTGTTCAATTCAATCATGGAGTAAAGAACACGGCGCTGAACAGGCTTTAAACCGTCTCTTACATCCGGGAGAGCTCGTGAAGCGATAACACTCATGGCATAGTCGATGTAGAAGGTTTCCATTCTTTCCTTCAAATCTACTTCCTGAATCTTATCTATCTCCACATTCTTGTCAAAAATATCGTCGTTCATATTTTTCCTCTTTCACAGATATTAGAAAATATCTATCTCTTTTACGAACTTAGCGTTTTCCTCAATAAATTCACGTCTGGGCTCAACCTTATCACCCATAAGAGTCGTAAAAGTTAAATCAATTTCAGATTCCATCTCCTCATCGTAATTTACGCGAAGGAGAATTCTTCTTTCAGGATCCATAGTGGTTTCCCAAAGCTGGTCTGCATCCATTTCTCCAAGACCTTTATAACGCTGAATCTTATTATTCTGGTCTCTTCCTACTTCTTTCAGGATGTTATCAAGCTCTTCATCACTGTACGCATACCAGACCTTTTTATTTTTCTCCAGCTTGTAAAGAGGAGGCTTTGCAAGGAAAACATGTCCCTGCTTAATCAGCTCCGGCATAAATCTGTAGATAAAGGTAAGCAGAAGCGTACTGATATGAGCACCATCCACGTCCGCATCGGTCATCAGGATAATTTTATTATAACGCAGTTTCGTGATATCAAAATCATCATGAATTCCGGTACCGAATGCAGTAATCATAGCTTTTATTTCCGCATTTGCATAAATCTTATCTAATCTTGCCTTTTCTACGTTCAAAATCTTTCCGCGAAGGGGCAAAATTGCCTGGGTTGCACGGGAGCGGGCTGTCTTTGCGCTTCCTCCCGCAGAATCTCCCTCTACTATGTAAATTTCGCAGTTTTTAGGGTCCTTATCGGAACAATCCGCAAGTTTTCCGGGCAGAGCCATACCGTCAAGCGCAGTGTTTCTTCTTGTTAAATCTCTTGCTTTTCTTGCTGCTTCTCTTGCACGCTGCGCAAGTATGGATTTTTCGCAGATAGATTTCGCAACGCCGGGATTTAACTCCAGGAAGTATGTCAGCTGTTCACTTACAATACTGTCAACAGCACCTCTTGCTTCACTGTTTCCGAGCTTCTGCTTTGTCTGTCCTTCAAACTGAGGATCCTCAATCTTAACACTGACAATCGCCGTTAATCCTTCTCTGATATCCTCACCGGAAAGGTTCGGCTCACTATCTTTTAACAGCTTACCGGTTCTCGCATAATCATTAAAGGTTTTTGTAATTGCATTTCTGAAGCCCTGTAAATGGGTACCGCCCTCGGGCGTATTGATATTATTTACAAAGCTGAATACACTTTCATTGTAAGAATCATTATGCTGGAAAGCGACTTCAACATAAACACCGTTTTTCTGACCTTCAAAATAAAGAATATCATCATAAAGAGGTGCTTTACTCTTATTCAGGTAAGAAACAAACTCCTTAATACCGCCTTCGTAATAAAATTCAGCGTATCTCTTTTTCTTTTTAGGAGCTTCTTCACTATTATTGTTTTCAGAAACTTCAGAATTTTCGCCGGATTCAACATTTACCGAATCCTCTTTATCTGCCTTTGCACGCTCTAACAGTTCATTAATCTGGCTGTTTTCGGTATCAGCTGCGATTTCTGTTTCTTCCCGCTCATCCTTTAAAATAATCCTAAGACCCTTAGTCAAAAAGGCCATTTCGCGGAGTCTTCTCTTTAATACATCAAATTCAAACTCGGTAGTCTCGGTAAAAATCGTATCATCCGGGAAAAATGTAACTCTTGTACCGGTTTTTTCTACAGGACAAGTATCAATTTGCTTCAAGGAATAGCATACGTGTCCTCTTTCATAACGCTGCTTATAAACCTTTCCGTCCTGAGATATTTCAACCTCAAGCCAGTTAGAAAGAGCATTTACTACAGAAGCACCCACGCCATGAAGTCCGCCGGATACCTTATAACCTCCTCCGCCGAACTTTCCGCCTGCATGCAAAATAGTAAATACAACCTCAACTGCAGGAATACCTGCTTTCTGGTTAATACCTACGGGAATACCTCTACCGTTATCCTGAACGGTAACGGAATTATCTTTATTAATCGTAACCTCAATGGTATCACAAAATCCTGCCAGAGCTTCATCTACTGCATTATCTACAATTTCATACACAAGATGATGAAGACCTCTACTGGAAGTAGTACCGATATACATACCGGGACGTTTTCTAACTGCTTCCAAACCTTCCAGAATCTGAATCTGGTCCGCGCCATACTCATGATCCACTGTTGTATTGCTCATGGTTTCTTCGCTCATTTTAAACTCCTCTTAACTAATCTCCGTCATTCATACAGGTGACGGTTCCTTCAGATACCTTAAATACTCTGTTTATTTCAAATCTGTTATTTACAAATTCTTCCAATCCCGTACAGGTGATGATAGTCTGAATATCTCCTATACTGTTAAGCAGATAATTCTGCCTGTTGGAATCAAGCTCTGACAACACATCATCTAACAGTAAAACAGGCGTATCTTTGGCTATCTTTTTTACAATTTCTATTTCCGAAAGTTTTAAAGATAATGCCGCTGTACGCTGTTGTCCCTGAGAACCGTATTTTCTGATATCTACCTCTCCGACCATAAATGAAAAATCATCTCTGTGAGGACCCACAGATGTCATTTTTGACTTTATGTCTCTGTCCTGATTCATTCTGATTTTTCTTTCAAAATCTTCAATTTCCACATCAGGCTCATATTGAATCAATAATTCTTCTTTATCGCCGGACAATTTTTTATGTATATCGTAAATAATTTCATTTAACTGCTCTACAAAAACTTTTCTGCGTTCAATTATCTTACTTCCGAAGGACACAAGCTGCATATCCCATATATTTAAGGTTTCCTTTAAATCGGGATTCATATACATATCTTTCAAAAGTTTATTTCTCTGGTTAACTATTTTATTGTAGTTGTTCAAGTTGTAAAGATAAAAGCTGTCCAACTGACAAAGCTCCATATCTACAAATCTTCTTCTCTCGGAAGGACCGTTTTTTATAATTCCCAAATCCTCCGGTGAAAAGAATACAACATTACATAAACCGAGAAGGTCCGCCGCTTTTTTCAGTTTTTGACCGTCAATGGCAATCCCCTTAGATTTCGACTTACGAAGATGCATATCAACTCTTGTTTCCACACCTTCTTTTTCAAGATAGGTTCTGATATGAGCCTCTTCTTTATCGAAATTAACAATTTCCTTATCTTTACTGCCTTTATGGGACTTCGTAGTGGCAGCAACATAAATTGCTTCTAAGATATTTGTTTTTCCCTGGGCATTATCTCCGTAAAGGATATTTGTACCCTTATCAAACTGCAGATTCAGAGACTCATAATTTCTGTAATCCGCCAGCTCTATTGATTTAATTATCATTTACTGCACCATGCTTCCGCATACAGCGGAATACAATTGTCCGTTTCTTTATTTAAGCCTCTATTTTGACAACTTCTCCGTCAAATTCAACAACATCTCCGGGGTAAAGCTTTTTTCCGCGTTGTACTTCAACCTGACCGTTTACTTTTACCTGTTCATCAAGAATCACAAGTTTCGCTTCTACACCGGAATCTACCAATCCTGCTGCCTTTAATACCTGTCCAAGCTTAATAAAATCTTCTTTCAAGTGAATGGTATTCATTTTTTTCCTTTCTTAGCTTACGGTGGTAAAGTTAACGGGAAGAATCAGGTAAATATAGCTTTCCTCAGGATTCTTAATAAAGCAGGGAGCCTTAGGATTTACCATGTAAAGCTCAACCTCTTCATCATCAATTACACGAAGCGCATCAATCAGGAATTTAGGATTAAAACCAATCATTAAATCCTTACCCTGCTTTTCGATGTCAATATCCTCGTTCATACTTCCGATAATGGAATTAATTTTTAATTCCATACTTCCGTCAGTGATGTTAATGATGATAGGCTTCTTATCGCCCTCTTTTACAAGAAGAGTAGCTCTGTCGATACAGCTTAAAAATTCCTTTTTATTTATCTTTACCTTTGTTTCGTAATCGCTGGAAAGCATCTGGTCAATCTTGAAATACTCTCCCTCAATTAATCTGGAAACTACGGTAGTATTATCAAATTCAAATACAATATGCTTTGAAGTAAAGGAAATTGTTACATCATTATCTGCTCCGCCGGGAAGAATCTTGCTTACCTCGTTTAATGTCTTTCCGGGAACGATTACCTTTCTGGGCTCATAGCTGTCCTTTAACTGAATCTTCCTGATAGAGATTCTGTGGCCGTCCAAGGAAACAACTTTTAACTCATCACCCTTAATTTCAAAGAGCTCACCTGTCATCAGCTTATTATTGTCGTTATCAGAGATGGAGAAAATCGTCTGTCTTACTACTTCCTTTAAGGTAAACTGGCTGATAACGATATTATTCTCTTTTTCAACAACAGGGAGATAAGAGAAATCTTCTCCTGATTTTCCGATGATATTAAACTTAGCCTTCTCACATGTGATAGTTGTCTTGTAAGAAGAATCTGTTTCGATGGTAATATCGCTGTCAGGAAGCTTTCTTACGATTTCAAGGAATATTTTTGCATCAAGAGCAATGATACCCTTTTCAATAATATCACCCTCTATGATAGTCTCGATTCCAAGATCCATATCATTGGCAGTTAAGGTAATATTACCTTTCGTTGTATCAACAAGAATACACTCTAAGATAGACATGGTTGTTTTATTGGAAACAGCCTTTGATACAATTTGAACACCGGTCAACAGATTAGATTTAGAACAAACTAACTTCATGTGAATAACTCCCTTCCTTGCTTTTCCACCGGTTAAGACGGAACACATAATATAAATATTAAAAAGATTTTAGTAGTAATTAGTAATAATAGATGTAGATATGTGCATAACCACTTCTATTATACTATTTTTAAGGGAAAAAGAAAATAATAAAGTGGTGAATATTTCAGAATAACTTGAGGAAATTATGAAAGTTATCCTCAATGCCTTATTTTATTTCTTTAACCTCTTAAAAAGTTATCAACACCATATGTAGAAATATGAACATCTAACTCACATTATTATGTGGGTATCTTCATAAAAGGCTGTAGATCCTCTTTGTATGGAAGTCGCATTTAGCGTTTATATAAAATATGAAGATTTTTGTTTTATTAAAAGGTAATGCATCATAAAGAAGTTTACATTTTAGGAGGGATTTATCTTCTTTATAATAGTATCAATTTTATTACGAAGCTCTTCGTTGGTTTTTAATTCAGCTTCTATCTTCTTTACACCGTGCATTACGGTAGTATGATCTTTCTTACCGAGAATTTTTCCTACATTAATTAGAGAAGTTTCTGTCAGTTCACGACAAAGGTACATAACCACCTGTCTGGGCTGAACAAATTCAGAATTTCTCTTTTTAGAAGTAATATCCTCCGGTTTAACACCGAAATGCTCTGCTACTACATTAATAATGAGAGAAGGCGTAATTTCCTTGGGCTTATTCGGATAGATAACATCCTTTAAAGCTTCTTCTGCAGATTCTAATGTAAGGTCAATTTTATTTAATCTTGCAAAAGCAATGATTTTATTGAAAGCACCCTCCAGCTCTCTGATATTAGATTTAATATTGGTAGCAATATACTTAATAATTTCTTCATCGATATGCTTATCGTAATTCTCCGCATTTTTACGAAGAATTGCCATCCTTGTCTCATAATCGGGAGTCTGGATATCTGCGATAAGACCCCATTCGAAACGGGAACGGAAACGCTCGTCCAAGGTTTCCATCTCCTTAGGAGGCTTGTCTGAGGATAAAACAATCTGTTTTCTTGCTGAATGAAGTACGTTAAAGGTATGGAAAAATTCCTCCTGGGTACTTTCCTTACCTATAATAAACTGGACATCATCAACCATAAGTACATCTACGGTTCTGTATTTTTCACGCAGCTTTGTCATGGAAGCAGCGTTACCACTTCGGATAGATTCAATTACTTCATTTGTAAATTCTTCACTGGATACATATAAAACCTTCTTTTCCGGGTTCTGCTCTAAAATAAAGTGGCCGATGGAATGCATCAGGTGGGTCTTACCGAGTCCGGGTCCGCCGTAAAGGTAAAGAGGATTGTAAGCTTCTCCAGGAGATTCCGCAACAGCCAAGGAAGCGGAATGAGCAAATTTATTGTTGCTTCCTACTACAAAAGTGTCGAATTTATATTTAGGATTCAGATTTGCATTTTCGTAATTAATGTTATAAACAGGATGACCGGTCATGGAAATATCGGTTTCCGGTGATTCATTCATAACGGCATCCTTTTCGAGAATAAATTTAACATCATAATTATAGTTAAAAAGCTCCGTAATGGTAACCTGAAAAAAGCTCTTATATTTAGAAGAAATATAATTAAGAGCATGTGCCTGATCGGAGGGGATGATAATGTTCACCACATCGTTCGTAATATTATAAAATTCAAGTGGCTCAACCCAGGTTTTATAGGAGATATCCGATATATTGTATTCTCTCCGGATTGTTTCTTTAATTGTAGACCAGTTTTCTCTAATATTATCCATTTTTCGGGACCTTTCTTAACTTAAAAATGACGCTATATTATTGTAATATAGATTCTTTTATATTTCAAACGTTAGTTATCAACATTCCATGGATAAAGTTATCCACATAATGTTGATAAAATTGTTTATAAGTAATTGATTTTATAAATTATGTGGATAGATATGTGAATAAGTGGATAAATCATGTAAAAAAAGAAATCCTTGATTTTACTGGGAAAAATATGGTTTTACACATG
>JAZQCX010000105.1:0-18155 GCA_045546495.1 Acetatifactor sp.
TGTTAAAAAGCACATGAGAATTCGTAACCGCTTCAGTGGTACTGCAGCAAGACCTCGTCTGGCAGTATTCAGAAGCAATAATCATATGTATGCTCAAATTATCGACGATACAGTTGGGAATACATTAGTATCCGCTTCCACTCTTGAGAAAGAGATTAAGGCAGAGCTTACAAAGACCAATAACGTTGATGCAGCAGCATACCTGGGAACTGTCATTGCAAAGCGTGCAATGGAAAAGGGCATCAAAGAAGTTGTATTTGACAGAGGTGGCTTTATTTACCAGGGTAAGGTCGCAGCATTAGCTGAGGCAGCCAGAGAAGCTGGCCTGGAATTCTAGGAAAGGAAGAGGAATACACCATGAAACACACAATCATAGATGCAAGCCAGTTAGAATTAACTGATAAGGTTGTTACCATCAAGCGTGTAACCAAGACCGTTAAGGGTGGCCGTAACATGCGTTTCACCGCACTGGTAGTAGTAGGTGACGGCAATGGTCACGTTGGTGCAGGCCTTGGTAAGGCAGTAGAAATTCCCGAAGCTATCCGCAAGGGAAAGGAAGATGCAATGAAGCATATCGTTAAGATTGCATTGGATGAGAACAATTCCATTACTCACGATTTCATTGGTAAGTATGGTTCTGCAAGTGTTCTGTTGAAGAAGGCTCCCGAAGGTACCGGTATCATCGCAGGCGGTCCTGCCCGTGTGGTATGTGAGCTTGCCGGCATCAAGAATATCCGTACCAAGTCTCTTGGCTCCAACAACAAGCAGAATGTTGTTCTTGCAACAATCACCGGTTTGAGCCAGCTGAAGGCACCTGAAGAGGTTGCTAAGAGCCGTGGCAAGTCCGTTGAAGAAGTGTTAGCTTAATAGCGGAAGGAGAACAACAATGGCAGATAAGAAGTTAAAAATCACTTTGGTAAAGTCCACAATCGGCGCTGTACCGAAGAACAAGGCAATCGTTGAATCTATGGGACTTCGCAAGATTGGTAAGTCCGTAATACTTCCTGATAATGATGCTACAAGAGGACAGATTCGTCAGGTTGGCCATTTATTGAAAGTTGAAGAAGCATAACAGATAAGGAGGTGTTAGAAATGGAATTATCCAATTTAAGACCCGCAGAAGGTTCCAAGCACAGCGATAATTTTAGAAAAGGCCGCGGACATGGATCCGGTAACGGCAAGACTGCAGGTAAAGGACACAAAGGTCAGAAGGCTCGTTCCGGAGCACCCAGAATTGGTTTCGAAGGTGGTCAGATGCCTCTGTACAGACGTATTCCTAAGAGAGGCTTTACCAACAGAAATACAAAGGATATCGTAGCAATCAACTTGAGCGCGCTTGAGTGCTTCGAGGATGGTGCGACAGTAGATGTAAATGCATTAGTTGAGGCTGGAGTTGTTAAGAATCCCAGAGACGGTGTAAAGGTACTCGGAAACGGAGAACTTACCAAAAAGCTCAATGTAAAGGTAGACGCATTCAGTGCATCTGCAAAGGAGAAGATTGAGGCTCTTGGTGGAACAGCAGAGGTGATGTAATGCTTACAACACTGAAAAACGCATTCAAAATTAAAGAGCTTAGAGAAAAGATTTTATTTACCTTCGCCATGCTGGTTGTGATCCGTCTCGGATCACAGCTGCCTGTGCCGGGGGTAAACAGTGGATATTTTCAGAGCTGGTTTGCGGCTCAGAGCGGTGATGCGTTTGGCTTTTTTGATGCAATTACGGGTGGTTCCTTTGTCAATATGTCTATTTTGGCATTGGGTATTTCACCTTACATTACATCTTCCATTATTATGCAGCTGCTTACGATTGCGATTCCCAAGCTTGAGGAGTTGCAGCGTGACGGCGAGGACGGCAGAAAGAAGATTGCTTCTCTCACAAGATATGTGACGGTGGCACTTGCGCTGATTCAGGCTACTGCTATGGCGGTAGGCTTCGGCAGACAGGGACTTCTGTATGATTACAATGCACTGAGTGTTATCTCAGCTGTCGCTACGCTGACCGCAGGTAGTGCATTCCTGATGTGGATTGGTGAGAGAATTACCGAGAAGGGTATCGGAAACGGTATTTCCATCGTGTTGGTAATCAACATTCTTTCCAGTATGCCGCAGGATTTGTACAGCCTGTTCGAGCAGTTTGTATTTGGAAAAGCTCCTGCAACCGCGATTCTGGCTGCAGTTATTATCTTCGCAATTATCATTGCGATGGTTGTACTGGTTATCATCCTGAATGCCGGAGTTCGTAAGATTCCCGTTCAGTATGCAAACAAGGTACAGGGCAGAAAAATGGTAGGCGGACAGACCTCCAGTATTCCTTTAAAGGTAAATACCTCCGGTGTTATTCCTGTCATCTTTGCCCAGTCTCTGTTGCAGTTGCCCATCATTATCTCCACCTTCGTGGGATATTCGGGAACCGGCACATGGGGCGAAATCATGAAGTATATGGATTCCCGTTATTGGTGCAGACCCAGCGACATTAAGTATACGGTTGGTTTGTTGGTGTATATTTTGCTGATTGTTTTCTTCGCATATTTCTATACATCCATTACCTTTAACCCGCTGATGATTGCCGATAACATGAAGAAGCAGGGCGGCTTTGTTCCCGGTGTAAGACCCGGTAAGCCTACCAGCGAGTATCTGAACAAGGTGCTCAACTACATCGTATTCATCGGTGCAATCGGTTTGACGATTATCGCAGTACTGCCTTATGTATTCAGCGGTGTGTTTAACGCATCCGTTTCCTTCGGCGGTACGAGCCTGATTATTATCGTAAGCGTTGTGCTGGAGACCGTGAAGCAGGTTGAGTCGCAGATGCTGGTACGTAACTACAAGGGCTTCCTTGAAAAGTAAAAAACAGAATACATCCGGACGATGTTTTTCGTCCGGATGCTTTTTTATTCACAAAAATGCTTTTTGTTCTTGTAAAGTGTGGACAAAGCAGTTAAAATGGTACTGTTAGGGGTACTCCCGAGCATACAAATGATACTGCGATTAGCAGAAAATACATACAACAGGAAGGGACGGAAACATTTATGAAAATAATCATGTTAGGTGCACCCGGTGCAGGAAAAGGAACACAGGCAAAGATGATTGCGGAGAAATACGGAATCCCGCATGTATCTACCGGTGATATCTTCCGGGCAAATATCAAGAACGGTACTGAGCTTGGCATGGAAGCGAAGAAGTACATGGATCAGGGACTGCTTGTTCCGGATGAACTGACCGTTAAGATTCTGTTGGACAGAGTTGCAAAGGAAGACTGTAAGGCGGGTTATGTGCTGGACGGCTTCCCCAGAACCATTCCTCAGGCGGAAGTTCTGGATGAGGCTCTGACCAAGCTTGGTGAAAAGGTTGATTATGCAATCAATGTAGATGTTCCCGATGAAAATATTGTAAAGAGAATGTCCGGCAGACGTGCCTGCTTGAAGTGCGGTGCGACCTATCATATTGAGCATGTACCGCCTAAGAAAGAGGGCGTTTGCGATGCCTGCGGAAGCGAACTGGTGCTTCGCGATGATGATAAGCCCGAAACAGTTTTGAACCGCTTGAAGGTATACCATGACCAGACTCAGCCCCTGATTGATTTCTACTCTGCAAAGGGAGTATTGAAGGCGGTAGACGGTACTGTGGATATGAAGGATGTATTTACAGCGATTACGGATATTTTGGGGTAAGTATTTATGAGCATTATTATTAAGACCGACGAACAGATTGAACTGATGCGGGAATCCTGTCGTCTGCTTTCCATCGTACACAAGGAGCTTGAGGCCTTTGTCCGCCCCGGTATCTCTACAAAGGATATCGATATTATGGGCGACCGGCTGATTCGTGAACTGGGCGGTATTCCGAACTTTCTTCATTATAATGGTTATCCGGCAAGCATCTGTGTTTCCGTAAATGATGAGGTGGTGCACGGTATTCCGAATAAGCATCGTATCCTGCAGGAGGGTGATATTGTCAGTCTGGATGCCGGAATGATCTATAAGGGCTATCACTCCGATGCGGCGAGAACCCATGCGGTGGGGCAGATCAGTAAGGAAGCACAGCAGCTGATAGATGTGACAAGAGAAAGCTTTTTCGCCGGTATAAAGATGGCGAAGGCGGGAAATTATCTCTATGATATTTCCAACGCGATCGCTGCTTACGTGAAGCCTTACGGTTACGGAATTGTCCGGGATTTGGTAGGACACGGTGTAGGAACGCAGCTTCATGAGGACCCTCAGGTACCTAATTTCGAACAGAAAAAGCGCGGACCTAAGCTTCGTGCGGGTATGACCCTTGCCATCGAGCCTATGATTAACATGGGAAGAGCCGATGTAGAATGGCTGGATGATGATTGGACCGTAGTGACTGAGGATGGTTCCCTTTCAGCCCATTATGAGAATACCATTCTGATAACGGAAGACGGTGAGCCGGAAATCCTGACGCTTTACTAAATATAAGTAGGAAAAGGTGCAGGAAAAGCTATGATAGGACAGATTGTAATTTCCGAGGCGGGACATGATAAGGGAACGCTTTATCTGGTGATTGCCCGGAAAGAAGATATGGTGTTTCTGGCAGACGGTTATCTGAAACGGTATAATAAGCCTAAGAAAAAGAAGGAAAAGCATGTGCGGTTTCTGAATGAAACGGTGGATGCAAAGCTTCTGGAAAAGCTGCTTAGCGGAGAAAGAGTGGAAGATACGGCAATCAAATATGCCTTGAAGCAGTATAAAAAAGCAACAACAATTTAAGTGGAGGAAATGTATGTCAAAAAGTGATGTAATCGAAATTGAAGGAACGGTTGTAGAGAAGTTGCCCAACACTATGTTCCAGGTAGAGCTGGAGAACGGACATCGTGTTCTTGCGCACATCAGCGGTAAGCTGCGTCAGAACTTCATCCGTATTCTTCCCGGTGACAAGGTTACCCTGGAGTTATCTCCCTACGATTTGAGCAAGGGACGTATCATTTGGCGTGATAAGTAAGGAAAACCTGAAAAAACCTGAAAAACTTGTAAAAAAACTTATTTACGGGGGTTGCCAAGCGGCAACCCCTGTGTTATAATGTAAAACGGTCTTTTTTGAAAGGAGGGTTTAAGATGAAGGTTAGATCATCCGTAAAACCAATTTGCGAAAAGTGCAAAATCATTAAGAGAAAAGGACGCATCAGAGTAATCTGCGAGAATCCGAAGCATAAGCAGAGACAGGGATAATCACCGCTTGTAGTTGTCCGGTAACGGGCAAAGATGAGTACGTGAGTTCTTGTCCGGTTTTTGTGTGCGGCTGAACCAGTGGGATGCGCCCGAGCGCAGAGCACTGATTATCATAAAACTGGGATAGAGCTTACAGGAGATTACTTCTTGATACCAACGCGAAAAGGATTTCTAGGATTGCAAAGGACGCAATCCAAGAAATGCTAAGTTTCGCCTCGAAGAAATGTGCGAGCACATTTCTTCCCCAAGCATAAGCGGGAGGCGGCGTAAACAACGCATTGGATGGATCGGAACAGCGGATTTCAGTGTCCGATTGGGTGAAAGCCCCAATCAATTAGTAACAAAAGCGCATAATTAACAGACCAAAACATGCGCAAAACATTCCGCGCAAGCGGAGAAAAGCCAAGTGTGTCCAAAGAGCAAACGGAACACACGGAAAATGGAGGAAATGTAAATGGCTCGTATCGCAGGTGTTGACTTACCTAGAGAGAAACGAATTGAAATCGGTTTGACTTATGTCTATGGAATCGGCAGACCCACCGCTACTAAGATTCTGGTAGAGGCAGGCGTGGATCCCGATACCCGAGTTAGAGACATTACCGATGACGAAGTGAAGAAGATTACCGATGCTATCGAGGAGCTTGGTGTTACCGTAGAGGGTGATTTGAGACGTGAAATCGCTCTGAACATCAAGAGACTTCAGGAAATCGGATGCTATCGTGGTATCCGTCATCGTAAGGGTCTTCCCGTTCGTGGTCAGAATACCAAGAACAATGCGAGAACCCGTAAGGGTCCCAAGCGTACTGTTGCAAATAAGAAGAAGTAATTTGCAAGGGGCAGTGCGCCTAGAGAACTGTTGCAAAAAGGTTCCGAAAAGGAACAAGGCAGCGTAACTGTAAAAACAATGAGAAAGTAGGTTAGTTTAAAAATGGCGAAACAGGTTGCAAAAAAAGTAACAAAGAAGCGCGTTAAGAAAAACGTTGAACGCGGACAGGCACATATTCAGTCTTCTTTTAACAACACAATTGTTACATTGACAGATGCTGAAGGTAATGCTCTTAGCTGGGCAAGTGCCGGTGGTCTGGGCTTTAGAGGTTCAAGGAAATCTACTCCGTATGCTGCACAGATGGCAGCTGAAACAGCTACAAAGGCAGCTTTGGTTCATGGACTGAAGACCGTTGACGTATTTGTAAAGGGTCCCGGTTCAGGACGTGAAGCAGCTATCAGAGCTCTTTCCGCATGCGGTCTGGAAGTAATCAGTATCCGTGACGTAACCCCTGTACCTCACAATGGATGTCGTCCTCCTAAGAGACGTCGTGTATAGTCCGGGAGAATCCGACGAAGATGCGAGAAAATCAGGATGCGCGCAGCGCATGTTCTGCGTAGCAGGACGATTTTCGAGGAATAGTAAGTAAAAATAGGTTGGAAGAAGGTAGCACAGAGCTATTGTAAACAACAAAAAAGGAGAAAATTTAAAATGGCAGTAAATCGTGTACCCGTATTAAAGAGATGTCGTGCATTGGGCTTGGAGCCTTCCTATCTTGGATATGACAAGAAGTCCAACAGACAGAACGCAAGAGCAGGTAAGAAGGTAAGTGAGTATGGTCTGCAGCTTCGTGAGAAGCAGAAGGCTAAGTTCATTTACGGTGTTCTGGAGAAGCCTTTCAGAAATTACTATGAGAAGGCAGACAGAATGAAGGGAATGACCGGTGAGAATCTGATGGTTATGCTGGAGACCAGACTGGACAACGTTGTGTTCAGAATGGGCTTTGCAAGAACCAGAAGAGAAGCAAGACAGGTTGTTGATCACAAGCATGTTTTGGTAAACGGTAAGGTAATTAATATCCCTTCTTATCTGATTAAGGCTGGCGATGTAATCGAAATCAAAGAGAACGCTAAGTCTATGCAGAGATACAAGGATATCCTTGAAGTAACCGGCGGCAGACTGGTACCCGAATGGATGGATGTTGATATCGAGAACTTTAAGGGAACCATCAAGAATCTTCCTACCAGAGAGATGATCGATGTTCCTGTAGATGAGATGCTTATTGTCGAGTTGTACTCTAAGTAAGCCCTGCTGGCCTCTGAGGTCATTAAATATGTCGTTTACGGCACATTTATGGCTTCGGAGTGCTTGTGTCTTAAAATAACATTCAAAAAGGAGGGTGTTTGCAGTGTTTGATTTTGAAAGACCTAATATCGAGGTTGCTGAAATTTCAGAAGACAAGAAGTATGGCAAATTTGTCATTGAGCCGTTGGAAAGAGGATACGGTATTACCCTTGGTAATTCCCTGAGAAGAATTATGCTTTCCTCTCTGCCCGGTTCTGCAGTGAGCCAGATTAAGATTGAAGGCGTATTGCATGAGTTCAGCTCCATCCCCGGCGTAAAGGAAGATGTGACTGAAATTATCATGAACATTAAGAGCCTTGCAATTCAGAACAACAGCGAGACAAATGAAGCTAAGACTGCTTATATCGAGTTCGAGGGTGAAGGTATTGTTCGTGCTTCTGACATTCAGGCAGACCAGGATATTGAGATACTGAACCCTGAGTTGGAAATCGCGACGCTGAGCGGTAAGGATGCAAAGCTCTACATAGAGCTGACCATTACCAAGGGTCGTGGTTATGTAAGCGCTGACAGAAACAAGCATGATGATTTGCCTATCGGCGTCATCGCAATTGACTCTATCTACACACCTGTTGAGAGAGTTAATGTGACTGTTGAGAATACCCGTGTTGGTCAGATTACCGATTACGATAAGCTGACTCTTGATGTGTTCACCAACGGAACTCTGGTTCCCGATGAGGCTGTAAGTCTTGCGGCAAAGGTTCTGAGTGAGCACTTGAGCCTGTTCATCGACCTTTCCGAGAACGCAAAGACTGCGGAAGTTATGATCGAGAAGGAAGATGACGAGAAGGAGAAGGTTCTTGAAATGAGCATTGACGAGCTGGAGCTTTCCGTTCGTTCTTACAACTGCTTGAAGAGAGCCGGTATCAATACGGTAGAAGAGCTGTGCAATAAGACCTCTGAGGACATGATGAAGGTTCGTAACCTTGGTCGTAAGTCTCTGGAAGAGGTGCTTGCTAAGCTGAAGGAACTGGGTCTGCAGTTGAATCCCAGTGAAGAATAAGGTGCGAAGATTTTCTAAGGCTGTAAAGAACACAGCCTAAGAAAAACTATGTCGCACCTGGAAGAATCGTAAACGATTCTTTGCGGGAAATGGCGCAAGCGATTTTTTGCACTAATTTAAATGTAGGATATCCGCGAGTGGTAAATCCAAAGAGTGCACAAGCGGTTCATCTCTAAATGGAACAAATTAATGCATTCGGTAAGTAAGTCCAAAGAGCGTGGCCGGATGTACCATGAATGGAGAAAGGAAAGAATATCATGGCAAAGTACAGAAAACTTGGAAGAACATCTTCCCAGAGAAAAGCATTACTGAGAAATCAGGTAACAGCACTGCTGAACAACGGCAAGATTGTTACTACCGAGGCTAAGGCTAAGGAAGTAAGAAAGATTGCTGACGGTCTGATTGCACTGGCAATCAAGGAGAAGGATAACTACGAGACCGTTAAGGTTACCGCTAAGGTTCCCGTAAAGGATAAGGACGGAAAGCGCGTAAAGGAAGTTGTTGACGGCAAGAAGGTTACCAAGTATGAGAGCGTAGAGAAGGAGATCAAGAAGGATCTTCCCAGCAGACTTCATGCAAGACGCCAGATGCTGAAGGTATTGTACCCCGTTGTATCTGTTCCTACAGAGGCAGCAGGCAAGAAGAGAAATACCAAGGAAGTTGACCTGGTTGCAAAGCTGTTTGATGAGTACGCAGTTAAGTACGCTGACCGTAAGGGTGGTTACACCAGAATCGTGAAGATTGGTCTGCGTAAGGGTGATGCAGCTATGGAAGTTGTTCTGGAACTGGTATAAGTTACAGAAGCCGAAGGAGCACCGCGAGAGCGGTGCTCTTTTTTGCAAGCGCGGATGTAGTGTGTTTTTGGCTGAGTGTAACATTTTTTCAGCGGTATTTATGAGAATATCGCAATGTTATGTGCTTGTTTTTTCATTTTGGAGGGGTATAATAAATAGGAGAAAGAACAAGAAGGTGAAGTATGAAACGATTTCAATACAACAAGGAAGACATTAAGAAAACTCTGAACATGGCTTGGCCAGCTATGTTGGAGTCTTTTTTTACGGCATTTGCAGGACTGGTGGACTCATTGATGGTTAGCTCATTAGGCTCTTACGCGGTGGCGGCGGTAGGCTTGACCACACAGCCGAAGTTTATGGGACTGTCCCTGTTCTTCGCGGCAAATGTATCCATTTCCGCGTTGGTTGCCCGCAGAAAGGGACAACAGAAGCGGGAAGAGGCAAACAGAATTTTTGCAACATTTCTGATATTTATCCTGATTATGGCAGTATTGCTCAGTATCCTGTTTGTGACTTTTGCGGATCCGATTATCAGGCTCTGCGGTTCAGAGGAAGCAACGCACGACAGTGCGGTGTTGTATTTTAAAATTATTATGGGCGGCATGATATTTAATGTCATTCAGATGGGTGTAAACGCTGCGCAGCGAGGCAGCGGTAACACCAGAATCACCATGCGTACCAATCTTGTGTCGAACACGGTAAATATTACATTTAACTACCTGCTTATCGGCGGACATTTCGGATTTCCGGCTCTTGGAATTAAGGGGGCGGCCTTGGCAACAGTTCTGGGAACCGTGGTTTCCAGTATTATGAGTGTGATATCTGTTTGGAAAAAGGATAATTTTGTGAGCCTGCCCTACATATTTAAAGAGAAGATAAAGCCGGCTTTTGAGGCGTTGAAGAATATTATTAAGGTGGGCTACAGCGTTTTCGCGGAACAGATTCTGATGAGAATCGGTTTTATGCTCACAGCGATTATGGCTGCGGAGCAGGGAACCAATGCAATGGCGGCGCATCAGGTAGGTATGAATATCATGGGACTGTCCTTCTCCTTTGGAGATGGTTTGCAGGCAACAGCGGTAGCCCTTATCGGATACAGCTTGGGAGCTAAGCAGCCCGAAAAGGCAAAGGATTACGGAAGAACCTGCCGGATGATAGGCGGGGTAATATCCGTGATCCTGGCGGTGTTATATTTCTTTGGCGCCGGATGGCTGATGAGGCTTTTCTTCCGCGAGCAGGAGATTGTGGAAATCGGTGTGAGTATCATGCGTGTTATCATTTTTGTCGTGGTATTACAGATTTCACAGGTTATTTATATGGGCTGTCTTCGCGGTGCGGGAGATACCCTATATACGGCGATTGCCTCTACAATTAGTGTAACGCTTGTAAGAACGCTGGGGTCGTTTGTGTTCGGCTATATGCTTGGCTTTGGAATTACCGGTATCTGGATTGGTGTTGTGGCAGACCAGCTGTCCCGGTTTATCTTCGGCGCCGTACGCTTCAAGCAGGGCAAGTGGACGGAAATCAAGATATAACGGTGCCGCCTTCGCCCCGCCCTGCATGCGGTGAAGCCTGTTTTTGTTACGTCATCGGGCAGGCCTATGGGCGGTTGGAGAGCGGGAGTGTCAAACGCGGTGTTTCTCAGATGTGTCCTTTGGAATCGGGTTCGTGTCTTTTCACCAGAACACGCTCCCTACGATTTGTCCGCCCCGGGAGCACGCTGTAATATTGGGTCAACAAATGTGGGATTTCTAATGTGCTTACTTTTGAATTTACGATAGTTCGAGCTTTTTATGAGCTGGGACAAAAATAAGAGCTGTGTTCGCAGTCGGACGGAAAAGTGAGCGAAAGGGCATGCTCCTTTTTCCGCCTCCCGCGGACGCAGCTCAATTTTTGTTCAAGCGCATAAAAACACGAACCTTATTCCAAAGTTGCGCACATAAGAAATCCTCACATTTGTCTCCCGACAACATCACAGCGTGCTCCCGGGGTGGACAAATCGTGGGGAGCGTGTTCCGGTGAAAAGACACTCCCGCTCTCCAACCGCCCATATGTCTGCTCGATGTAACGAAATTCCATTCCGGGCACAGGAGCGGAGCGAGGGCGGCACCTACGGCAAGCTCTTCTGGAAGTGCTGGTAGTCCTTTACGTTGTTCCAGTTGCCGCCCCAGATGAAGCCGTATTGGGTGAAGAGCTTGTAGCACAGGTCATCTTCGTCAATCTTGTAGGCGAAATTTTTAGAGCGGTCGGCATAGTCGGAAGCGGCAGCGGGAGAAACGCTCTCGGCGCCGTTCTTTTCGTAGGAGACATAGGGGTTGTACAGCGGGTTGATATCTACGGCAAGCCCGTAGGCGTGCTCGGATAAAATGGCGCTGTCGGTGCTGCTTCTGTAGCAGAAGCAGGAGGTATTGTTGGCCTCCATGGAAGCGATGTCGTCGGCATCAAATTCATCAATTAAAAGAACACTCTCCAGTTGATATTTATTGATATACAACTGATAAAAAATTTCCGTCAAATCCTGTGCGATGCGTGCATTACAAATGAGCTCACCCTCGCGCGGATTTCCTTCGAAATCATAATGGAGAATGTGGACATACCGGAGCTCGTCCGGAGTAATGACAAGGTTGGCGGCGGCCACCTCATCGGAGGAGGGGAAGGAGACACCGGTTATATAGCGCTCCAACGCATCCGAAATAGGCTCGTAGTAAAAGCCGTCGGCGTAAAGGGTACGCTCCGCCTGGGAATTGGCGTTAAGCAACGCCCCGGTAAGTGTTGAGGCTTCATCTGCAAGAGGGTCAGCATCTTCGGATGCGTTTTGGGAAGATGCGTTGCCTGAGACGGAGCCATCCGTGCCCGGAGTGTGGGAGTCGTCTGTAACGGAGCCGGATGAGGAAGCATCTCCGGCAGAAGCGCTTCCGGAACCCTGTGCAAAAGAGCCGTTGTCTGCTGTACCGTGCAATGCTTCATATTCGCTTAAACTCATATTATTTTTCTGTACCAGCCGGCATAAGCCTCCCGCGAGGAAGGTGATGGCAGCCAGAATCAGGAGTGTTTTAATCAACTGTGATTTCTTCATGGAACGTGGTCCTTTCCGCGCCTTAACGCTTACCAAAAGTTTATCATGGGAAAAGGTGTTTGTAAATCATGTTATCACCTTGAAAATTTAACCTTCTTCTAATATAATAGGGTGAGTGATGAAAGGGAATTGCGACCGTATGGGAATTGTAAAAACCAAGGAACTTTTATATGAATATATCCGGCGTGACGAGGAAGGAAACGTGGAAGGAATTACCACGGCGGTAGATCATGTAAGTGTGGATATCGCCCAAGGGGAATTCATTGCAATCCTTGGGCACAACGGTTCCGGGAAATCCACGCTGGCGAAGCATATCAACGCCATCCTAAATCCAACGGAGGGAACTGTCTGGGTGGACGGTATGGATACTGCCGAGGAGGAGAAGGTCTGGGATATCCGCCAGACGGCGGGAATGGTGTTTCAGAATCCCGACAACCAGATTATCGGTCAGGTTGTAGAGGAGGATGTGGGCTTCGGACCGGAGAACATGGGCGTTCCGACAAAGGAAATCTGGGAGCGCGTAGAGGAAAGTCTACGGGCGGTGGGAATGTATGAGTTCCGGAAGCATTCTCCGAATAAGCTGTCCGGAGGGCAGAAGCAGCGTGTTTCCATTGCGGGAGTATTGGCCATGCACCCCAAGTGCATTGTGCTGGATGAGCCGACAGCCATGCTGGACCCTAAGGGGCGGAAAGAGGTCATTCGTGCCGTGCGTGCGCTGAATGATGTGGAAAATGTAACGGTAATACTGATTACCCATTACATGGAAGAAATTGTCCATGCGGACAGAGTGTTTGTTATGTCCGAGGGCAAGGTTGTTATGGAAGGAACACCGCGGGAAATCTTTTCCCGGGTAGAGGAATTGAAAGAGTTGAGGTTAGATGTGCCCCAGGTAACGTTGCTGGCTTATGAGCTGCAAAAGCGCGGCATAAAGCTTCCTAAGGGCATCCTGACCATAAAAGAGCTGGCGGATGCACTAGCGGCGGCTAAGCTCAGATAAAACGGGCAGTGTGTAATCGAGGCGCTGAAGCATCGGATAAAGAACCTCGAAGCATGGGCAGAGAGCCGGATAATGCTAAACCAATGGTGTGATACGAGATTTGACCGGGTTTCCCGGGAAAGGATATTTTAGAATAACTATGTCAATTATCTTAGACCACGTAAATCATATATACGGAGCAGGCACCCCGTTATCGAGAAAGGCGTTGGACGATATCTGTCTACAGATTCCCGACGGGCAGTTCTTGGGAATTATCGGGCATACCGGTTCCGGTAAGTCCACGCTGGTACAGCATCTGAACGGGTTGCTGCGCGCTTCCTCGGGAAGCATCTATTTTAACGGTGCGGATATTTATGATAAGGATTATGACATGAAAGGTCTTAGGAGCAAGGTAGGACTGGTTTTCCAGTACCCGGAGCACCAGCTTTTCGAGATGGATGTATTTACAGATGTCTGCTTCGGTCCGAAAAATCTCGGATTGGAGAAGAAGGAGGTAGAGCTGCGTGCCTTTGATGCGCTTAGGAAGGTAGGTCTGCCAAGCGAGCTGTTTTATCAGTCGCCTTTTGACTTATCCGGCGGTCAGAAAAGAAGAGTGGCAATTGCAGGTGTGCTTGCCATGAAGCCGGAGGTGCTGATATTAGATGAGCCCACGGCGGGGTTGGACCCCAAGGGGCGTGAGGAGATTCTGCAACAGATTAAGCGGCTGCAAACCGAGACAGGAATGACGATTATTCTGGTATCCCACAGTATGGAGGATGTTGCGGAATATGTAGACAGAATCGTAGTGATGAATCAGGGTGCGATTCTGTATGACGGCGCGCCCAAGGCTGTTTTCTCCTACTACGAGGAGCTGGAGGAAATCGGACTGGCGGCACCCCAGGTGACATATATTCTGCATGAGCTGAAAAGACGGGGGCTCAATGTGGATACGGAGCCTACAACCGTAGAAGAGGCAGCGGATGCCATCGCGGGGGCACTTGGTTACAGGTAAGGAGTTATATGCTTAGAGATATTACGTTAGGACAATATTATCAGACAGACTCCGTAATTCATCGGCTTGACCCCAGGGTGAAGCTGGCGGGGACGCTGTTGTTTATCATATCCCTGTTCTTTTTTCAGAACCTTTGGGCATATTTGGTGGCGATTTTTTTTCTGGGTATAGTAATTAAGCTGTCCCATGTGCCGTTTCGATTCATGATAAAGGGCATGCGTGCCATTGTGATGCTGCTTTTGATTACGGTGATATTTAATCTGTTTCTGACGCCCGGTGAGGCGCTTTTGAGCTTTTGGAAGATAACCATTACAAGGGAAGGTGTGGAACTGGCGTTTACCATGGCGCTTCGACTAACCATGCTGATTATCGGATCTTCTGTAATGACTTTGACCACTACGCCGAACAACCTGACAGACGGTATGGAAAAGGGTCTGCGACCCTTGCGACTGTTTAAGATTCCGGTGCATGAGGTGGCAATGATGATGTCTATCGCCCTGCGATTTATTCCGATTCTGTTGGAGGAAACGGATAAGATTATGAAGGCACAGATTGCCAGAGGCGCGGATTTCGAGAGCGGTAACCTCATCAAAAGGGCAAAGGCCCTGGTGCCTCTTCTGGTACCCTTGTTTATTTCGGCGTTTCGCCGTGCCAATGACCTTGCAATGGCAATGGAGGCCAGGTGTTACAGGGGCGGGGACGGCAGAACCAAGATGAAGCCTTTGATTTACCGGAAAAGAGATGCGCTTGCCTACATCATTCTGTTATGCTATATGGTGGTGAGCATCACCGTGGGGAGAGTATTCTGATGAAAAGAGTGCGTTTGATTGTAGCTTATGACGGCACACGATACCATGGCTGGCAGATACAGGATAACGGTATCACCATAGAGTCAGAGCTGAACCGTTGCTTGTCTGAGCTTTTAAAGGAAGAAATTCAGGTGATAGGTGCCAGCAGAACAGATGCGGGAGTGCATGCGCTGGGCAATATAGCGGTGTTTGATACGGAAAACCGTATGCCGGCGGAGAAAATCTCCTATGCGTTGAATCAGCGGCTGCCGGAGGATATCAGGATTCAGAAATCAGAGGAGGTCGAGCCGGACTGGCATCCGAGACATTGTGCCGGCAGAAAGACCTACGAATACAGGATTTATCGCGGAGAATTTCCAATGCCCGTAAAAAGGCTTTACTCGTACTTTACTTATCGACCGCTGGATGTGCAGGCCATGCAGAGAGCAGCGGCGTTTCTGGAGGGGGAGCACGATTTTAAGAGCTTTTGCCAGACCGGAGCGCAGGTGGAAAGTACCCTGCGGAGGATTTATTCTCTGGTGGTAGAGGAGCAGGAAACCGATTTGGTAATCCGGGTCTGCGGGAACGGCTTTCTGTATAATATGGTGAGAATTATTGCGGGTACCTTAATGGAGGTTGGGCAGGGAAAACGTTCTCCGGAGTCCATGCAGGAGGTACTTGCGGCAAAGAATCGGGCTGCGGCGGGTCCCACAGCACCTGCATGCGGACTGATGCTGATGCAGTACGAATATGATGAGTAAAGAGGTATTATTATCTGAGTAGAGGAATGAAAAGGAGCCGGATAATGAAAAAAAGATGGTTGCTATGGTTGCCCATTGTCCTTATGGCAGGCTGCGGAGCGGTGAGTGAACCCGCAAGTGTTGTGCAGGAAAGCGTTGTACAGAGCACCTTTGAGGATGCGGACGGAACATCTGCCGGTGCGGAGCAGAAGCCGGAAGAAAGCGAAGTGAAAAGTTCGGAAGATGCAACGCAGGAAAGCGGACAGAAAACGGAACAAACGGGAAACCGGGAAAATACAGAAAAAGAAAACCAACAAGAAAGGGATGAAGCTATGACACAGGAAAGAATCGATGCAGCAATTAAGAAGGCAGGAGCGTATGTGGATGCGCTGACAATCAACTCGGAGGTGAACGTTCCGGCAACGGTAGTGGCGGACGAGAAGAAGTTTTTCACATGGGACAATGAGAAGCGTGAGCCCTCCTCCAAGCCTTATTTGTTTGACTGGAGTTACTATAACGGCGTTGTAATGGAAGGATTGTATGATATTTATGAAGAAGATCCCGAAAAGTACGCTGCATATAGAGAGTATGTGAAAGAGTATCTGGATGCGCTGATTGTAACCGATGAAAACGGTCGTAAGGTACTGAGCCCCAATCTGGCAGGTTATGTAGAGCATCACGGTGCTGACTGCTACAAGACCGCAGCACTTCTGGTGCGTGTGGGTATTGCGGAGGGAAATGCGGATTATATGCAGATTTGCGATGACCTTTACCGCAACCTGACCGATACTTCTTATAAGAATTCTACCGGACACATTGTTTCCAAGGAATATATGGAAGAGGCTCTGGGCAACAACTACTGGCACAGTTGGGCAAACGACAAGGCGCCTAAGTATAAGGTATGGCTGGACGGTCTTTACATGTTGCAGCCCTTCATTTCCCACTATGCGGAAAATGCAAAGGATGCAGAGCAGCTTGCGCTGGTACAGCAGCGTTTTAACTGGGTGGCAGATACCCTGCTTGCACCTAACGGCATGTACTACCATGCTGCAAACAGCGCGGAGGACGTATGTCCTTTCCACTGGACCCGTGCAATGGGCTGGTACGGCATGGCAATGGTAGATGTCATGGAGACGTTGCCTGAGGAGTATATGGAGGAGCGTAAGGCGGCGTTGAAGACCTTTGTGGACGGTATGCTGAAGTACCAGAACGAGAGCGGACTTTGGGCAAACGTGGCAGACTGGGAGGTAACCGAAACGAACCGTCTGGAGGTCAGCGGAACTTCCATGATGGTATACACCATCTTAAAGGGTGTACGCAACGGCTGGCTTGACGAGTCCTACGAGGATGCAGCGGTAAAGGCCTTTGTAGCAATGACAGAATTGAAGCTGGATGAGGAAGGTCTGCACGACATCTACTTAAAGGCAAGTGCAAACAATACGAACAACTACGAGGATACCAAGTATTATCTTACCGACGAGGGTAAGGGCAGCGGTCCCTTCATCATGGCATTTTCCGAGATGCTGAAGCGCGGAGAGTAAGAGACTCGGAACCGATAAGAATTTCAGCACAATTTCGGCAGGATTTGAAAATAAATCTTGACATGCAGAAATTGGTATAATATAATACATGAATGTGTGACAGTGTTTCTATGCGCGGAGCCAAAGCCCCGGCAATGCGCTGAAATATAGAAAACAAGCCGCTTTGCGGAGGCGGGAAACGTAGCCGGACATCTGCGTTTTCGGTCAGAGGCAGAGCAAACGTACCGAAGCTGCTGAAACTGGTTCGGGGAACATTCGAAGAAAAAGTAATACGGAGGAAATATCATGAAAACTTTTATGGCAAATCCTGCTACAATCGACAGAAAATGGTATGTAGTAGATGCTACAGATATGACTCTTGGACGCCTTGCATCTGAGGTTGCCAAGGTTCTCAGAGGAAAGAATAAGCCTGTATTCACTCCTCACATCGACACCGGCGATTATGTAATCGTTATCAATGCTGAGAAGGTTGTTGTTACCGGTAAGAAGTTGGATCAGAAGGTTTACTATCATCATTCCGATTACGTAGGTGGTATGAAGGAAACCACTCTGCGTGAGAAGTTGAACAAGAAGCCCGAGGAAGTTGTTGAGCTCGCTGTTAAGGGCATGCTTCCCAAGGGACCTTTAGGAAGACAGATGTACACTAAACTTTTTGTTTATGCAGGTCCTGAGCACAACCATGCAGCCCAAAAGCCTGAAGTACTGACATTCTAAAGGATAGGAGGAAAATAAATCATGGCTAAGACTGAAAAGTACTACGGTACAGGTAGAAGAAAGAAATCCATCGCTAGAGTATATGTTGTACCCGGAAAAGGCGATGTTACCATTAACAAGAGAAGCATGGATGATTACTTCGGACTTGAAACTCTGAAGGTTATCGTTCGTCAGCCCCTGGTAGCTACTGAGACT
>JAZQCX010000106.1:0-7725 GCA_045546495.1 Acetatifactor sp.
CATGGGTCACAGCGCCCACAAACTTCCCGTTCTGGATAATCGGGCTGCCCGACATACCTTGCACGATGCCTCCGGCCGCCTCTATCAGGTTCGGGTCAGTAACGGTAAGTTCAATTCCGCGGTTCACATTATCATGATCCAGATGAATTGCCGTAATTTCCACATCATAATATTTTGTAGTTCCGTCAACCGTACTTAAAATCCGGGCCGGTCCTCTCTCAATCTCCTGCTTTAGACCAATTGGCATAGCCTCATAGCTTCCCATCTGTAACGCTTTGTCATTACAGGTACCAAAAATTCCCTTTTCACTATTATGCGTAATCTCTCCCAGTATCTTCTCCTCACTGTACACTATCATACCGGTAATCTCACCGGGCTCCCCGATTTTTCCCTTCTCGACTCCCACAATTTCCGTTTCATACAACGTGCCGTCCCCCATATGCATCAGCGTACCCGCATCTACATCGCTGACACCGTGGCCGAGCGCACCGAAATTCCCCTCCGCGTCAATATAGGTCATGGTTCCCACGCCTTGCGCATTATCCCGCACCCATACCCCAATCTTATAAACACCGTTTATATCCCGCATCGGTTTCACGGATACCTGCGTCAGTTCACCACTCCTCTCCACAGTCATCACCAGCTTTTCTCCGGCACTTTCTTCGATTTTTTTTACGAAATCTTCCTTGCCTTCTACCGCAACCCCATTTATTTCCCGCACATAATCTCCCGAATACAGGACTTGCTTCGCAGGAGAATGAGGCATGCCGTCGCTACCCTGAAACTCACCGGTTCCCACTATCAGAATACCGTTGGTCTGGACATAAATCCCCACCGGCATCCCTACCGGAATCAACTGCTGATCCTCGATGACCCGGATATCCACATCCTTAATGGGCAAAAACCCGAACAACTTTACCTGCATCTGATAAGCCGTATTTTCCGATGCCTTCATGGTAACCGTTCGACTCAAATCGATTTCTACGGCTCCCTGTGGTATGTTACTTTCTCCCCGCTCATTTACACTGATAATTTCCGCTTTTGCCGGAACTCCCAGTCGAAAGGATTGCTTTTGCCCCGCCCGAACATTGATGACGGAAGGAATGCTGCTGTCAACCGTATAACCAACCGCCCCAACCAGTGCCACACAGCTGAGTGTCAGTGCTGCAAACAGACATCTTCTGTAAATCCGATATCTTCGCACCTTTCTCTTCCAGCCCTCCAGTAAAATCACCATCTCTTGTCCGGCCTTTTCCTGTGCATCCTGTTCTTTCTTTTTCAGCCTTCTGTTTTCTGTATTTGCCGCTATCTTTTCATTATTTTTCCCTTCCGATACTCTTCCTTCATATCCTCCGTTGCCCTTTCCTCGTCTCATTTTCATACTATTACCTTTCCTACCGTTCTAAAATGAAAAAAGACTCCTTTCGGAGTCTTTTTGATTTCCTACACTTCACGTTGAAAGTAGTATGTGAAAAAGTTCTATTTTTTATTCTTATATGTCCGCGCCTGCATGCGCATCTCCCTTGCATTGGACAGCGCAGCTTCGGTCAGGGTATCGCTGCCCAGAAGTCTTGCCAATTCGCATAAACTGTCTTCCTCTTCCAGCACCCTGATATCGGTAATTGTCGTATCCTCTGCCGCACTTTTTTCAATACACAAATGCCTGTCTGCCATTGCTGCAATCTGAGGCAGATGCGTAATACAAAGCACCTGATGCGCCTGTCCTACCAGATTGAGCTGCTCCGATACCTTCCACGCGGTTCTTCCGCTGATACCCGCATCAATTTCATCAAAAATCAAAGTATCAATATCGTCCTTTTCTGCCAACACCGTTTTAATTGCCAGCATAATTCTTGACAATTCACCGCCGCTTGCCACTTGTCCCAAGGGCTTTCTATCTTCTCCGGGGTTCGTAGAAATCAAAAATTCCACATCATCATATCCCTTTGATGTAACCGCCTGCTGCGGACGAACCGCAATTTCAAAGGAAACCGTCAGGAAGTTTAGATTTACCAAAGCCTCCTGCAGTTGTCCCGCAAGAATGTCCCCATGCCTTCTCCTGATTTCGGAGAGTACCTTACAGGCCTGTTCAAGCCGCTTCTGCTCCACAGCAAGCTCCTGCTCCAAGCGCTGTATATAAGCATCATAATCGGAAAGCTTTTCCAGCAACTGCTTACGGCCTTCACCGTAGGAAAGCACCGCCTCAATGGAATTTCCGTACTTATCCTTCAACCGGTTTATGGTATTTAACCGCTCCTCGACTGATGCGAAATCGGCACTGTCAAACTCACAGTCCCCCATATACTCAGCTACATCACGGTTATAATCGGCAAGTAAATTATCAATTTCCGCAAGCTGGTTTTCCAGCTCACTCAGCCTGTCATCATAGCCTGATACGCTTCGGATTGCCCTAAGAGCCCTGCCTGTTGCATTCCCCGCTCCGTTTTCAAAATCCGAGCCGGTGTAACGAAAGCTCTCCGCCAGATTTTCCATAATTTTTTTACTGTTTACCATCAGACGATACCGCTGTTCCAGCGTTTCGTCTTCCCCCGGTATCAGTTTTGCCTGCTCTATCTCCTGCCATTCAAACTCTGCCAACGCCTGTTCCTTTGCCTTGGCTGTCTCATCCATGGCCTCCTCTTCGATTTGCTTTTGCAAACTGTTACATTTGCGCCATGCTTCCTCCACTTCAGCCGCTACCGGAAGCAATTCTTCTCCGCAGAAACCGTCTAAGATTTCCATATGCTTCTTTTTATGAAGCAGGGACTGATGCTCGTGCTGACCGTGAATATCTATCAAAACCTCTGCCAGCTCCTTAACCTGCTTTGCGGTCACCGTCTCACCGTTGATTTTGCAGACACTTTTTCCCGGCTGCATTTTCCTGGAGATAATTACAATATCTTCCTCCGCATCCAGATCCATTTCCTGCAGCTTGTTCTTTATCTTTTTACTATCGCAGGTAAAGACAAGCTCCACAAGCGCACTTTCCGCGCCTTTTCTGAGCATATCCTTCTCAAATTTTCCACCCAGAGCCAGATTTACGCTTCCGATCAGCAGCGATTTTCCCGCACCGGTTTCTCCGGTCAGGATATTTAATCCTCTGCTAAATTCCACCTCTGTTTCTTCCATCAGTGCCAGATTTTTCACATGTAAACTTTGTAACATCTTTTTCTCCTTATGCACCTTCTCCGACAACACGGTACATAACTATCTGTCCAGCATTTCACTGATTTTCTCAGCAAGTGCCCCGGCATCCTCCACAGAATGCATTGCAAGAAAAATCGTATCATCGCCCGCGATACATCCTACAATTTCCGAAAAATCCAGAGCCTCTAAAGCTGCTGCAACTGCCATCGCCATTCCCGATACCGTTTTCATCACAAGAATATTCTGTGCGATATCCATGGAAGCGAAACCGTCCCGCAGCACCCTTATGTATTTATCACCCAAACGATGATCCTCCTGCTTCAGCGCAACATACCTTTGTCCGCCGCCTGTTGCAGGAATCTTGGAAAGCTTCAACTCTCTGATATCTCTGGAAACGGTAGCCTGCGTCACCTGAAACCCTTCCTCACGCAGTCTTGCCGCCAGTTCCTCCTGAGTATCAATTTCCGCCTGCTGTATCATCTCCAATATTTTAGCATGTCTCTTTTTTTTCATTTTGTCTCTTATACCTTCACTTTATTTGGCGCCTGTCTTCCTGCTTTCCCGGTGTCTGCCATTCAGCCTACCTATCATCCCGACAAAGGCTCCCGCAGCACCCTTAATCACTCATCTTTTTATGCAACACTTCCAAAAAGCTCACCTGATTCAACTGAATAAATTCCGTTACCTTCTCGGACTGCACAATTCTTACCCTGTCTCCCGTACAAAGCTGGATGACATGGTTTCCGTCAAAGCTTGCTTCCACAGTCTGGATTCGCCCTTCCCTACCTGCAGGAATTTCGATTTCAATCACATCCTCCGGCGAAAGAATAATACTCCTTTGATTCAGGGAATGCGGACAGATAGGCGTCAACACAATCAGTTTCGCACGGGGTTCCACCAAAGGTCCGCCCGCCGACAGGTTATAGCCTGTTGAACCGGTAGGGGTCGTTACAATCATACCGTCCGCCTTGTAATCATGCAGAAACTGACCGTTTACGTAAATATTAAATTTAATAATCTGCAGGGAACCGCTTCTGGAAATAACGATGTCATTCAACGCCCAGCCTTCCTCGGTATTCCCATCGGAAAGATACGCCTTGCCGTTCAACATCATACGGCTTTCCTGCTCATAATCCCCCTCCATCAGCCTATCCAGAGCCTCCTCCAGATTTCCCGGCTCAATTTCGGTCATATACCCTAACGTTCCCAAGTTGACACCGATAATGGGAATATGTAGCTTCTTCGTCTCACGTGCCGCCTGTAAAACGGTTCCGTCGCCGCCCAGAACAATCATGCAATCCACATCCAGCGGAATATCCTCCGGTATGTCATCCGTATCCTTTACAATACGCTCTGCCCTGTCTCCCTCGGACGCTCTTACCGTGGCACGCTGTCCCTTTAGTTCAAGGTAATTGCAGATTCGCTTTGTGATTGCAAGATTTTTATCTTTATGCTTATTGGTGTAAATCAGAAAATGCTTCATTTTGTTTCCCCCGCGTCCCTCTGCTCATCCACAGTATTTTACTACTTGGTTTCCTTCTCCATCGCGCCACCCGCGTTACAGTACGTGAGAATCCTCTACTATCTTCGCAATTCTCTTCTGCCATTCTTCGTTTTGGGACAGCCCTGTCTTTTGATCTCTTACGAGCTGTAGCCGCTCTTCTGCCTCACGTTCCGTCAATGACGCAATTTCCCCATCCGGCTCCTGCTCTTTCTTTATATGCAAAAGATATTCGATATTGCCCTCCGGTCCCTTGATGGGAGAAAAGTCCAGGTGAAGTACTCCGAATCCAATCATAGCCGCAAAATCCACAATTTTTTCGATGACTTCGCGGTGAGTCTCCGGTTCCCTCACCACCCCGTTTTTTCCTACCTTCTCTCTTCCCGCTTCAAACTGGGGCTTTATCAGACAAACCATTTCACCGCCGCTCTTTAACAAATTCCTTGCCGGAATCAGTATTTTCGTCAGGGAAATGAAAGACACATCTACACTGGCAAAGTCCAAATCATCCTGAATATCTTCCCTAACCATATAGCGGAAATTCGTCTGCTCCATACAGACTACCCTATCATCATTTCGCAGTTTCCACGCCAGCTGTCCGTGTCCCACATCCACGGAATATACCTTTGAAGCACCGTTTTGGAGCATACAGTCCGTAAACCCGCCGGTGGAAGCTCCGATATCCATACAAACCTTTCCGTCCAACGCAAACTGCCATTGCTCCATGGCTTTTTCCAGCTTTAGTCCTCCGCGGCTTACATACTTTAAGGTACTGCCCCGCACCTCCAGTTTTAAGCCCACCGGGTTAAAGGAAGTACCCGCCTTATCCTCTCTCTGACCGTTTACATAAACGTTCCCGGACATAATAATGGCCTTTGCCTTCTCGCGGGATTGCGCATATCCCTCATTTACTAAAATAACGTCCAGCCGTTCCTTCATTCGTCTCTTCCCAACACCTTTAAGATTCGTTTTACAACACTTTCGGCATCAATACCGATTTCCTGCTTTAAAAGTTCTACATTACCATGCTCCACATATACGTCAGGAATACTGATGTTTAAATACCGGTTTGCTTTACCGTTACGGTTCATGCAATCCAGCACCTTCTCCCCGTAGCCGCCGCAGGCAACGTTTTCTTCCATGGTTACAATCAATTCATGGTTGTCGCAGGCTTCCAGTACCGCTGCTTCATCGATAGGCTTTACAAACCGGGCGTTAATCAGGCTGACGCCATATCCCATTTCCTTTAAAGCATCCCGTACCGTCTCGGCCGTCTTCACCATACTTCCCACCGCAAAAAGCGCAATTTCCCGCTCTTTGTATATCCATTCCGCTTTGCCGAGCTCTATGGGTTCTCTGTATTCCTTTAAGCCCGCATACGCGGTTCCTCTGGGATAACGCACCGCAACAGGCGCATCCAGTGCCACCGCGAATTTCATCATATCCGAAAGCTCCCACTTATTCTTGGGTGCACATATATGCATATTGGGAATTCCCGACAGATAAGTAAAATCGAAAATACCCTGGTGGGTCTCTCCGTCGCTTCCCACAAGCCCTGCTCTGTCGATTGCAAACACCACCGGCAGATTCTGGATACACACATCATGCAGAATCTGGTCATAGCCTCTTTGCAGGAAAGAGGAATAAACCGCCACAATGGGTTTCAAGCCCCCTGCTGCCAGGCCTGCCGCAAAGGTCACCGCATGCTCCTCCGCGATTCCCACATCGAAAAACCTTTCGGGATACATGTTGCGGAACCGTTTTAAACCTGTCCCGTCCGGCATAGCTGCCGTAATTGCTACAATCCTTTCATCCCGCTGTCCCAGCTTACACATAACGGTGGAGAACACATCCGTGTAATTTGCCACGGTTCTGGGATGGGAAGGCAATCCCGTCTCAATATCAAAGGGCTCTGCACCATGAAATCTTGCAGGATGACGCTCAGCGGGCGCATATCCCTTACCCTTCTGGGTCAACGCATGAATCAGTACTGCTCCCTTTACACGCTTTGCCTCATTAATGACTCTGATTAATCCGTTGATATCGTGTCCGTCTACCGGTCCCAGATAGGTCAGTCCCATATCCTCAAACAGCATGCCCGGAATCACCAGATGCTTTAAGCTGCTCTTGGCACGCCGAATGGTGCTGATAGTGCTGCCGCCCCGCTTGGTACCGCGCAGTGTCTTATAAATACCCTCCTTTAAATCCAGATAGCCTGTTGCCGTCCGGATGTTGTTTAAGTATTTCGACATACCGCCCACATTTTCGGAAATGGACATATTGTTATCATTCAGAATAATAATATAATTAGTTTCCAGCTTTGCCGCGTTATTCAAGGCCTCATAAACCATTCCGCCCGTCAGGGAGCCGTCTCCCAGAACGGAAATAATGTTTTTCTGCTCTCCCTTAATATCTCTTGCTTTTACAAGTCCCAAGCCCGCGGAAACCGAGGTAGAGCTGTGCCCCGTATCAAACACATCACATTCGCTCTCCTTACGCTTAGGGAAACCGCTCAGACCGTGATACTGACGCAGCCCGTCAAAACCATCCTTACGCCCTGATAAAATCTTATGAGTATAAGACTGGTGCCCTACGTCCCAGATAATTTTATCCTCCGGCAGATTCAGTGCAAGATGAAGCGCCATGGTAAGCTCCACCGCACCCAGATTAGAACCCAGATGCCCTCCCGTTACACTGACCTTCTCGATGAGAAAGTCACGTATTTCCTGAGCAAGCTCGTCCCAGTCCTCTTTATTCAGCTTCTTAATATCATTTTCCTGTGTAATCTGTTCCAGTAACATCTTATACCTCTGTTCAGGATATCTCCCCGTTATTTCCGACGATGAATCAAGTCCAAAACAAGCAGCCGTAAAAATTCATGTTCTCCGGCAAAGCCGTCCAGAATTCTGACTGCCTCCTCCGACAGTTCAGCAACCTCTGCAGCCGACTGCTCCAGCCCTTTTAGCGTTACATAAGTCTGTTTTTCATTCAGCGCATCGCTTCCTACGGGCTTCCCCAGTTCCTTACTGTCGCCAACCACATCCAGAATATCATCCTGAATCTGGAATGCAAGGCCA
>JAZQCX010000107.1:0-12934 GCA_045546495.1 Acetatifactor sp.
CCACAAGGTAGCGGTTACCAATACCTTTGGTGAGTGGCTGGCAGCAAATAAGCTGACCCAGGCGCGTATCGCTGAGACCGAGAAGTATGCACATGTTACCTTCTTCTTTAACGGTGGTGTGGAGGAGCCCAATCCCGGCGAGGACAGAGTACTTGTAAACTCTCCCAAGGATGTGGCAACCTATGACCAGAAGCCTCAGATGAGCGCACCTGAGGTTTGTGATAAGCTTTGTGAGGCTATCCGCAGCGAGAAGTATGATGTGATTATCATTAACTTTGCAAATCCCGATATGGTGGGACATACCGGCGTGGAAGAGGCAGCAATTCAGGCAATTGAGACTGTTGATGCCTGCGTAGGCAGAGCAGTAGAAGCGATTCGTGAGGTAAACGGTGCAATGTTTATCTGTGCTGACCACGGTAACGCAGAGCAGCTGGTAGATTATGAGACAGGTGAGCCCTTTACCGCTCATACAACCAATCAGGTTCCTTTCATTCTGGTAAACTATGATGAGGCATATACACTTCGCGAGGGCGGCTGTCTGGCAGATATCGTACCTACCATGATTCAGATGATGGGCATGGAGCAGCCTGTGGAGATGACAGGTAAGTCCTTGTTGGTGCAGAAGTAAAGCATTAGGGTGTGACAGTGGTAATAAAACATGGGAGAAAAGCTATGGCGGAAAATACAGGACGTAATTTCGTAACATTGGGAAAAACAGGCATCACCGTGGAAAAGAATGCTTTTGGTGCGTTACCGATTCAGCGTATATCCAAGGCGGATGCGGTAAGACTTCTGCAGAAGGCTTACGGGAAGGGAATCCGTTTCTTTGACACAGCGCGTTTCTACACGGATAGTGAAGAAAAATTAGGGGAAGCACTGGCTGATGTGCGGGATGAAATCTATATTGCCACAAAGACAACTGCGGTAACGGAGGAGGATTTTTGGCGGGATTTACGGATCTCTCTGGACAAGCTGCAAACAGACTATATAGATATTTATCAGTTCCATAATCCGTCCTTCTGCCCTAAGCCGGGAGACGGTACGGGACTTTATGAGGCGATGCAGGAGGCGAAGGATAAGGGATTGGTTCGTCATATCGGTATTACGAACCATCGCTTAAATGTGGCACAGGAGGCCATTGACAGCGGTCTTTACGAAACCTTGCAATTCCCTTTTTCCTATTTGGCGGGAGAAAAGGAGCTTGCTTTGGTGAAAGCTTGTAAGGAGGCAGACATGGGCTTTATTGCCATGAAATCTCTTGCAGGCGGTCTGATTAACAATTCGGCTGCAGCGTATGCTTTTTCCGCAAAGTTTGACAATGTGCTTCCTATCTGGGGAATCCAGAGAGAGAAGGAACTGGATGAGTTTCTTTCCTACATTGAGAATCCGCCTGTGATGACGCCCGAGCTGGAGGCGGTGATTGCCCATGACAGACAGGAGCTTTCCGGCGAATTCTGCAGGGGCTGCGGTTATTGTATGCCCTGTCCCGTGGGAATTGAAATCAATAATTGCGCCCGTATGAGCCTTATGATAAGAAGAGCACCCTCCGAGGCCCAGCTGACCCCGGAAATGCAGCAGAAGATGAAGAAAATCGAAGATTGTCTTCACTGCGGAAAATGTAAAACAAAGTGTCCTTACGGACTGGATACGCCTTCCTTGCTGGAAAAGAACTATAAGGATTACTGCGAGATTCTGGCAGGCAAGGAGTACTAAGGGCGGGAAAACGAAGTAGTAGAATCGAAGTGTTAAAACCGAAGTGGTAAAACCGTGAATTGAGTGCACGGAGCCGCTGCGTAAACCACATAAAATGAAAAAAGGAACGAACCCGGAGAATGGCTTCGTTCCTTTTTGTATGTTTCCCGGCGTTTTTTGCGGTATAGCCGGAAATCGTCAAGGATATACTTAACCGGAGAAGAAATAAGGAGGTAAGTATATGGCTGTTTTTATGGAAATCAGGGAGGTACATGCAAGAGAGATTCTGGACTCCAGGGGCAATCCGACACTGGAAGCACAGGTTAGGGTGCATAATCCCTTGGACAATCGTCTTTATACGGGACTTGCAGCGGTGCCTTCCGGTGCAAGTACGGGGCGTTTTGAAGCAATCGAACTGCGGGACGGTGAGCCCCGGTATTTCGGTCTGGGAGTTTTGCACGCGGTACGGAATGTGAATGAAAAGATTGCACCTGCCCTCATCGGAAAAAATGTGTTGGAGCAGGTGGCGCTGGACAGATGTCTGTTGGAACTGGACGGTACACAGAATAAGGAGAATTTAGGCGCCAATGCTACGTTGGCGGTTTCCCTTGCCTGTGCCCATGCGGCTGCCGCGGCGCTTCATCTTCCCCTGTACCGTTACGTGGGAGGGAGCGGTACGAGACTGATGCCGGTTCCCATGATGAATATTTTAAACGGTGGCAGGCATGCGGCAAACACAGTGGACTTTCAGGAATTTATGATTATGCCCATGAGCGCGGACAGCTTCGGGGAGGCGTTACGCATGGGAGCGGAAATCTATCATAATCTGAAAAAGCTGTTGCAGAAAGAAGGTCTTTCTACGGCAGTGGGGGACGAAGGCGGTTTTGCACCGGACTTGCCGGATGCGGAAAGTGTTTTGCAGCTTCTTGTGGAGGCCATTGAGGCGGCAGGATATGTGCCGGGACGTCAGGTATGCATCGCTATGGATGCGGCAGCCAGTGAGCTTTATCGGGAAGAACAGGGCGATTATTACTTTCCCGGAGAAAGCAGCCTGAAGGGTGAGGAAGTAATCCGAACGACGGAGGAGATGATTTCTTACTATGAGTCCCTGACACAGCACTTTCCGGTGACTTCCATCGAGGACGGTCTTGCAGAGGATGACTGGGACGGCTGGCAGAAGCTGACAAAGCGTCTGGGAAAAAAGGTACAGCTGGTGGGAGATGACCTGTTTGTAACCAACACAAAGCGATTGTCTGCGGGAATTAAGCTGAACACCGCAAATGCAATTCTGGTAAAGGTGAACCAGATCGGAACTTTAACGGAGGCCTTTGAGGCGGTGGAAATGGCGCAGAAAAACGGGTATAGAGCCGTAATGAGTCACCGCTCCGGTGAGACGGAGGATACCACCATTGCGGATCTGGCGGTGGCATGGAATACGGGACAGATTAAAACGGGTGCTCCCTGCAGAAGTGACCGGGTGGCAAAATATAACAGGCTGCTGCGGATAGAAGAAATGTTAGGTGAATGTGCGGAATATCCAAGGGTGAATGAGTCATAAAAATGCTGTAAAATATAGGGAAATCGGCGAAAAAACGGACGAAATGCGGGCAGTTTGTCTTGACAAGCGCGGCAATTTATGTATAATGGAATTGTTGTACGTGTGTAACAGACAATTGTATTTACTGCAGATTGCGTTGAACAGGTTGTTCGAGGCACTTTTTTTGTTTTTAGGGTTATTTTAACAAGGTAAAGTGGTAGCACAGCAAAGGTTACGGCTGTGCGATACCTCGAAAATTTCCTGAAACGCAGTTTATGTAAATGTGTTTGTTGACAGGTCAAGATATTAAAAACAGATTCAATCGAGAGGAGAACATTTTATGAAGAAGAAAGTTCTTAGTCTGGTTCTCGCTTCTGCAATGGTTGTAAGTATGGCAGCCTGCGGTGGCTCCGACGCACCCGCAAGCAGCTCCGCATCCGGAAGCGGAAACAGCAGCGCTGCTGCTTCCTCTGCATCCACTGACGTGGATGCACCTGTAACGGTAGCAGATGCAATTGAAGGTATGTCCTATGAAGAAATGTCTACCTATCTGTATGAGCAGAACATGAGTGACTTCTATGAGCTGTATCTGGAAGCAAAGGACATTATCGACAACAACGATCAGCGTTTCGCACAGATGGCTGTTGCGGAAGCAAAGCTGATGGCTGATGCAGTTTTGATGCCTACCCAGTCTCAGGGCGGTAACTACGCAATCAGCAGAGTAGCACCTTACACCGTAAGTACCGTGCTTTGGGGTAATGATGCAGACAGATTCCATCAGGCAGTTATCACTACCGACCCTATCAAGGCTACCGATATCGCAGCCATGAGAACAAAGTGGGCAGAGGTAAAGGGTACCGGAACCTACGAGCAGTGGGCAAAGGATTATCTGGTAGAGCAGGGCTACACCCTGAAGGATACCTATAACTACTTCGATTACAGCGAGGATCCCCAGAACTGGGATATCCTGGCAACCTCCAGAGCAGTAGACAACCAGGTTCTTGTAAACACCTTCGACGGTTTGATGGAGTATGACAACGAGAACATTCAGCGTCCTGCATTGGCAGAGAGCTACACCGTATCCGATGACGGTCTGACCTATACCTTTAAGCTTCGTAAGGGTGCTGTATGGGTAGATTCCCAGGGCAGAAAGGTTGCAGACGTTGTGGCAGACGACTTTGTTGCAGGTATGCAGCATATGTTGGACGCACAGGGCGGTCTGGAGTGGCTTGTTGACGGTACCATCAAGAATGCAAGCGCATACATCTCCGGCGAAATTACCGATTTCAGTCAGGTTGGTGTAAAGGCAATCGACGACTATACCGTAGAGTACACTGTTGAGCAGATTACTCCTTACTTTATGTCCATGCTGGGCTACAGTATTTTTGCTCCCATGAGCAGAACCTACTATGAGTCCCAGGGTGGTAAGTTTGGTGCAGAGTACGATTCCTCCGCAACAAGCTACACCTACGGTAAGGGTCCTGACTCCATCGCTTATTGCGGACCTTATCTTGTAACCAACTGGACCGCAAAGAATACTATCGTGTTTAAGGCAAACGAGAACTACTGGAATGCTGATAACATCAACATTAAGACTCTTACCTGGATTTGGGAAGACGGTACCGACGCTACCAAGATTTACAACGACATTAAGTCCGGTGTAATCGACGGCGCAGGTCTGAACGCATCCGCACTGGAGCTTGCAAAGGCTGACGGATGGTTTGATGAGTACAGCTATATCTCCCTGACCAACGCTACCTCTTATTGCGGTTTCGTAAACCTGAACCGTCAGGCATTCGCAAACTTCAATGACCAGACAAAGGCAGTTTCCGATAAGTCTGATGAGGATAAGGCAAGAACTCTGGAAGCAGCAAACAATGTACACTTCCGTAGAGCAATGCTGACCGCCATGGACAGAGGCGCGTATCTGGCATGTGTAGTTGGTGAGGATTTGAAGTATAACCGTATCAGAAACTCTTATACTCCCGGTACTTTTGTATTCCTGGAGAATGAAGTAACCGTTGATATCAACGGTACTGCAACCACCTTCCCCGCAGGAACCGCTTACGGCGAGATTATGCAGGCACAGCTGGATGCAGACGGCGTTGAAATTAAGGTTTGGGATGAGGCAACCGCTTCCGGTGACGGTTTTGACGGTTGGTATAATCCTGAGTACGCAGCAGCAGAGCTTGAGGTTGCTATCGCAGAGCTGGCTGAGGCAGGCGTTGTAGTTGATGCGTCTAACCCTATCATCATCGACTGGCCTTACAACAGCAGTGTAGAGACCACCGTAAACAGAGTAAATGCAATTAAGCAGTCTGTTGAGAAGGCTCTTGGCGGTAAGGTTATTATGAACCTGATTGCTTGTGCAGATGCAAAAGAGCTGAACAATACCGGTTATTTCCCTGAGACCGGTGCAGAGATGAACTATGACTTCTCCGACGGTTCCGGTTGGTCACCTGACTACGGTGATCCTTCCTCTTATCTGGATACCATCCTTCCCGACGGAGCAGGATATATGACCAAGAGTCTTGGCGTATTCTAATCTGATAAGGATTAAAAACTGACTAAATTGCAGGAGAGCGGTGAAAGTCCGTTCTCCTGCAATATATAATGAGAGAACAATTATGGCAAAATATTTATTAAAGCGAATCTTGTACGGTATTTTCTCAATCGTTGCCGTTGTGGCATGTGTTATGATTATGATCTATGCGTTGCTGGATCGTAATCTGGTTTTTGCGGGAGATCCTGTATTTAATCACCAGAATAACAATCAAAGAACGACCTATAAATATTCCAAGTGGGAGGAGTACGGCTACTTGGATTATGTGACGTACGCAGATTTCCTGCTGGAACTGACGAAAAACGGAGAAATTGATGAGGAGACCCGTGCTGCGGCTGTTTCCATCGGAAGAACCGAGGATAAGGATTCCGAGCTGGCGCAGGAATATATCGCGAAATTCCGCGAGTACTATGAGTCTAAAGGGTATACCATCGAAAGACTGGAGGCTGTCATGATGAGTAAGAAAAAGCTTGCTCAGGGCGGACAGCAGCAGCTTTTTGCGTATAAAGATATTCCGTTATCATCCCGTCTGTGGAAGTATTTCACCGGGATATTCAAATTTGATAATATCCATACTGTTGAAAATGACGTAGGGGAGAGAGGACTTTCCTTTACTTTATATGACCCCGTTTACGGTGGGGATAAATTTTCACCTGCAATTATAGGAAACGGAACCACACACAAGTATCTTTTGTACTGTGATTCCAAGTTCCCTTATATTCACCAGAACTTTATGACCATTAATCTGGGAACTTCTTACACGGTAAATACCGGCGTGGATGTATTTGATACCATGACAAGGTCCCAGGGATCTTATGTGAAGTCTACGATTACTTATCCTACGGGACTGGTGGAGGAGAGTGCAGACGACTTACATTCCGCAACCTATGCGGCGGATTCCCTGAAAACGAGCCTTGTATATGAGGAGCGTTATACGGACGATTACACCAGAGTAGATACCGTAAAGGCAGGTATGTCTAAAATGGGCTATTCCTTTGTAATCGGTATTATCGCAACCTGCCTTGCATATCTGGTAGGTATTCCGCTGGGTATTCTGATGGCAAGAAGAAAGGACAAGCTGATTGACAAGCTGGGAACCCTTTATATCGTGTTCCTGATTGCGGTGCCTTCGCTGGCTTACATCTTCCTGTTTAAGGCAATCGGCGGAAAGCTTGGTATGCCGACCACCTTTGATATGGAATCCACCAGTAAGCTGATGTTTGTAATGCCTATCGTTTCACTGGCACTTCCTTCCGTGGCAAACCTGATGAAGTGGCTGCGCCGTTACATGATTGACCAGATGAATTCCGATTATGTAAAGTTTGCGCGTTCCGGCGGTTTGACCGAGGGCGAGATTTTCTCAAAGCATATTTTGAAGAATGCGGTTATTCCTATCGTACACGGTATTCCCGGTGCGGTTTTGGGCGCATTGACCGGTGCGATTATTACGGAGCGTGTGTATGTTGTTCCCGGTGCAGGTAATCTGCTGACCGAGGCAATCAGCCGCTACGATAACGGTGTAATCGTAGGTGTAACAATGTTTTATGCACTGTTGTCGGTGGTATCCATCATTCTCGGTGACCTTTTGATGTCCGCGGTGGATCCCAGAATTTCATTCTCAACAAAGGCAAGGTAATAACTTATGGCAAGTGTAAATTATGATGTGCAGATAGGAGAAGAGAACCAGTCCGAGTTTATCCATGACAGAATGGCGGGTATGACCGATGAAGAGCTGTTTTCCATGGTAGACCATAACGAACTGGAGTCGGAAAAAATTACGGCACCCAGATATTCCTACTGGCAGTCCGTGTTCCGCGTTTTCTTCAAGAAAAAGATAAATATCATTGTATTATCCGTTCTGGCGGCATTGATAGCATTTACCTATATCTATCCGCTGTTTGTGGAGTACGATAAGTTTATGAACCTGTTGGATTCCAGCACAAAGCATTTAAGTCCGGCTGCTGCATTGAAGCAGTTGGGACCGAGCATCCATTGGATTCTGGGAACCGGTGCGGCAGGTAACTCTACCTTTGACGCAATCTGGTTCGGTTCCAGAATTTCCGTAACGCTGGCGTTTGTATGTGCTATCATCAACCTGACTTTGGGTATCTTAATCGGCTCCGTGTGGGGCTTCTCCAAGAAGGTAGATATGGTTATGATGAACATTTACAACATCGTTGCAAATGTTCCTTACATCCTGTTAATTTCAGTTGTGGTAATGATTTTTACCGCAAGCTTCTGGTCCATGGTGTTTGCGCTTACCATTACCGGATGGCTGAGTATCGCTTACTTTATCCGTACACAGGTTATCATTATCCGTGACAGAGAGTACAATCTGGCATCCAAATGCCTCGGTACTTCGACGATTAAAATCGCCATGAAGAATATTTTACCTTTCATGACCTCTGTTATCGTAACCCTGGCGGCTACGGAGATTCCTTCCTATATTTCCTACGAGGTATTTTTGGCATATATCGGAATGGGCCTGTCGGATATGTCCCTGGGACGTTTGATTTTCGAGGCGGAGAGTGCCATGCTGACTCCCGGCTGGGAATTCGAGTTCTGGAGTCCCGTTGCGGTATCGGCGATTATTTCAGTGGTATTGTACGTGGTCGGACAGAATCTTGGTGATGCATCCGATCCGAGAACACATATGTAAAGAGGTTAGTGCGAAAAGAAATTTTCGCGTGTAAATTTGTGCCTGCGGCGCAAGCCAACAGGTGTCGGAAAGACGTGGTGTTATATATGGAAGACAAGAAAGTATTGCTATCAATTAAAGATTTGAGAGTGCGCTTCCGTGTGCGTGGCAGAAAGCTGACTGCAATCCGAAATGTATCTCTGGATATCTATGAGGATGAGTCCATTGCCATCGTGGGAGAGTCCGGCTCCGGTAAATCCGTATTTACAAAAACCTTTGCGGGTATGCTGGACAGCAACGGCTATATTGATCAGGGTAAGATTATTTTTAATGATGAAGAGCTTGCCGATACGAAGGTTGCGTTAAAGGGTTCCGCAAAGCAGGTAATTGCAGATACCCGGCATAAGCTTGATAAGGCGTCCAAGTTTGAGTTGGGACGGGAGCTTTATCTGGAAATGGAAGCCCTAAAGAAGGAAAAGAGCCGTAAGAGCGCTCCCGATGCGCAGAAGGAAAAGGAAATGCGGAATGCAGTTACCGAGCTTCGTATGAGACGTACCGAAGCCTTTAACGTGAGACAGACCCTTGACCCGAAGCATGACAAGGAGCAGATAAAGAAGCTTGCACAGGAAATCAAAAATCTGGATAAGCAGATTGCAGATATGAAGAAGCAGGCGGAAGACTTCGCTGCCAGTGCGCAGAAAGCGGTGGATGCCGATGCGGAGTATATGGCGCAGTACGAAGAGAAGATGTCGAAGTTGAAGGAAAAGTACGACCTGGCGATTTCCGGAGAGATTACGGAGGAAACCCGTAAGCGTAACGAGATTCTTGCGAAGGAAGTTTACCTGTCCGTCGGACGTTTCGGCTACTTTAAACGTATGAAGCAGGTGCGTGCACTGGTGCATGTGCTTACCGAAGCGATGCGTCAGGGTAAGGATATAAACGATGAGGAAACCAGAAATGAGGTTTTCGATGAGATCGCTTTCCGTGTTAAGTTTCTGGACGAGACGCCTAAGGCATTGCACGGTGTCTGTGTACTGAATCTTGCAAATGTAAAGTATGCCCGGGACTGGGGACAGATTCGCGGTAAAAAGATTGCTACGGTATTCCAGGACCCTATGACCTCTCTGAACCCGATTATTACCATCGGCAAGCAGATTACCTCCATCATCATGAAGCATCAGGATTGTACGGAGTCAGAGGCGAGAGCAAAGGCTCTGGAGCTGATGCATAAGGTAGGGATTCCCAACGCAGAGAAGCGTTTTGACGATTATCCCTTCCAGTATTCCGGCGGAATGAGACAGCGTATCGTTATTGCGATTGCCCTGTCCTGTCAGCCTAAGATACTGATTTGCGATGAGCCCACAACAGCACTGGATGTTACTATTCAGGCGCAAATTCTGAAGCTCATCAAGGATTTGCAGAAGGAGTTCCATTACACCATCGTATTTATTACCCATGACCTTGGTGTGGTTGCGAACATTGCAGACCGTGTGGCAGTTCTCTATGCGGGACAGATTGTGGAGCTCGGAACGGTGGAAGAAGTATTCTACGACCCGAGACATCCGTATACATGGGCACTTTTGTCCTCCCTGCCCCAGCTGGCGCAGAGGAATACGACGCTGTATTCCATTACGGGTACACCGCCTTCTCTGTATAACAGTATTATCGGTGATGCTTTTGCACCGAGAAATCCTTATTGTATGAAGATTGATACCCTTGAGGAGCCTCCGATGTTCAAGGTAACCGATACGCATTATGCGAAGACGTGGTTGCTTGACCCTCGTTCTCCCAAGGTGGAGAAGCCTGAAATTATTCAGAATATCCATGAAAAACTTGTAAACGCATTTAATATTTAAGATACATTTTTAAAGGAGATTTAGAACGTGTCGAATGCTAAATCGGAAAAAGGACTAAAAGCTACCATTCTGCCGGAGCACGGTCCTGTTGATGAAAACGGTAGAGAAATATTATTGTCGGTGAAGAATATAGACATCACCTTCGGAAAGGGCGAGAATGCGGTTAAGGCCGTTAAGAATGCTTCCTTTGATATTTACAAGGGAGAGACCTTTTCGCTGGTAGGTGAGTCCGGTTCCGGAAAGACTACCATCGGCCGTGCGGTTATCCGCGTGAATCCCTGCTCTGCGGGAGAGATTCAGTATAAGGGCGTGCGTATCTCCGGCAAGATTTCTCAGAAGCTGGACAGAGAGGTTATCCGTAATATTCAGATGGTATTTCAGGACCCTGCGGCTTCCCTGAACGAGCGTGCAACCGTGGATTATATTGTGTCCGAAGGACTTTACAACTTCCACCTGTTCGAGAACGAGGCGGATCGTGTGAGAAAGGTAGAGGAGATGATTAACGAGGTTGGTCTTTTGCCTGAGCATCTGACCCGTTATCCTCACGAGTTCTCCGGCGGTCAGCGTCAGAGAATCGGTCTTGCACGTGCAATGGTTATGGAGCCGGAGCTTGTTGTGGCAGATGAGCCCATATCCGCGCTGGATGTTTCTATCCGTGCACAGGTGCTGAACCTTTTGAAGAAGTTCCAGAGAGAAAAGAATCTTACTTATTTGTTTATTGCCCACGACCTTTCCATCGTGCGGTTTATCTCTGATAGAATCGGTGTTATCTATAAGGGAAACATCGTCGAGGTTGCGGAGGCAGAGGAGCTCTTTGACTTCCCGCTGCATCCTTATACCCATTCCCTGATTTCGGCGATTCCCATTCCGGACCCTAAGCTGGAGAAGAACAAGGTGCTTTATACCTATGATCCTTCCATCCACGATTACAGTGAGGATAAGCCGGAGTTCGTATGCATCGGTCATGATCACTGGGTATACGGTAATAAAAAGGAAATCGAAGAGTATAAGGCAATCCGTGAAAAGAACGTTCCTTTGAAATCCATTACGATTTTAGAGGAGGGTCAGGTACAGGAGAGCGTTGAGGTAGCAGAGGATGTTGCGGCCGAAAATGAATTTTTGAGCGCGCCCCTGCACGATACCGGGAACTTTATTTATAAGCTGTTGTCGTTCCTGTTGCCGGTAATCGGATTGATTGCAGGTGCGGTATTCAAGCACTTCAAGTACTACCGTAACTATCATGCTTGTAAAAAGGGCGCAATTGCGGGATTTATTTTCATTGGTGTAATTATATTACTGTTCCTGCTGATGCTGTTACTGGCGGTGATATAATTGAAGCGGACAGTAAGAGACAATCGGGATTTGCCGCATCCTAAGCCGGTAGAGAAGGTGGTTTTGGGCGAGAGCCGTACAAAGCTGCGTCTGGTGCTTTTCCTGTTGCTGATTCTGGTTGCGGTGGGTGCCTTTACCTACGGTGTGATGAAGTGGCTTGGAAAGGAGTCCGGCTGGACGACCATTGAAGTGAATTCTGCCGCAGAGTTAAACTGCGGAAATGAATTTGTTTTTCAGTATTATCTGGGTGCAGGAGACATGTCACCCACGGCGGAGAGTAAGGAGCTTTCGCTGCTTTACACGGACGCCATGGTAAAAGCCTATCAGCTTTTTCAGGCAAATACCGCTTATGACGGTGTGGCGAATGTGTGCTATATTAACCGGCATCCAAACGAAGAACTTACGGTGGACCCGGTGCTTTATCAGGCATTTGAAGTCTGTGCGGAATACGGAAACCGTAATCTTTATCTGGCTCCTGTTTATGAGCAGTACGACAGCTTGTTTTACTGTAATGAGGACTGGGAGACGGAAAGCTTTGACCCGGTGCAGAATGAAGAGCTTGCGGTAAATTTTGCGGAACTTGCGAAATTTGCGCAGGATAGCGACCAGGTAGAGGTAAAGCTTCTGGGGGAAAATCGGATTATGCTTTATGTATCCGAGGAATATTCTGCTTATGCAGAGCAGGAAGTGATTACTAACTATATTGATTTTTACTGGATGAAAAATGCTTTCATCGTTGACTATGTGGCGAAGCTGCTTGCGGAGAGAGGCTTTACTGCCGGAAATATCTCCAGCTATGACGGTTTTGTACGCAATCTGGATAAAAGCGGGAACAGCTATTCCTTTAATCTGTATGACAGAATCGGAAACAGAGTTTATCAGGCGGCGGTGATGCGCTATGACAGTGCCATGAGCCTTGTTTATCTTAGGGATTATAAGATGAACAGCTTAGATTTTCAGCATTATTATGAACTGGAAAACGGCGAAATCAGAACCGCATATGTGGATGTACAGGACGGAATTGCCTGTACCTCGGTGCCGAATCTGGTTTCCTATTCCGGGGAAGAAAGCTGTGCGGAGCTTCTGATGCAGATGATTCCTGTATTCATCGGGGAAGATTTTAACCCGGAGAAGCTGCCGAAGCATTCGATTTATTGCAGGGATGGAGTCATTTATCATGATGACCCGAAGCTACAGCTGACGGATTTCTACAAAGATGAGCGGGTTGATTACAAAAGTTCTTGTGTTTTTTAAGTAGCTGTGGTACAATGTCCATGTTCTGGGCATAAAACGGCCGAATGGTCGTCCGTACTGTG
>JAZQCX010000108.1:0-28873 GCA_045546495.1 Acetatifactor sp.
CATCAGTGCCTGCAGGGGATTGAATGCGCCGAGCAGCAGATTGCAGGCAACGAACTCCACAGAGCCGGCGAAGATAGTGAGGCTCATCAGGATGGGATACCATGCGGCGAAGCCGGACACCCGCATGAAAATACCGTAGGTCATGCCCAGAAACAGGAAGCCTGCCAGAATGGGAATCGTATGGGGAAATGCGGCAACCAAAGCCTTTGCCGCAACGTTTTTTCTTTTTGTCATAGTCGGTTGCACCTCTTTCACAAAGCCTATGGTAACATTTGCAGAGTGGTTTTTCAATCGGAAAAGTGGGAACCGCGAAAAAAAGAAGTGCGAAAACACTGTTTAATGTAAGGAAGTGTGTTATACTGTGACGAGAGGACAGCCCTTACGGATGTAACGGCGGTGCGGCAATGTGATAATGTGCGAAGGTGCATTTATGTGTATGGCTAACGGAAAATCTGTTCACAGATGGAGAAATCAATGAATCAGCGAAACTATCAAAAAGAACTGGATAAAATCATAGACGGTCTGGGGGAGCGCGTGCCTGCGCTTTTTCTGCACAGCTGTTGCGCGCCGTGCAGCAGCTATGTGCTGGAATATTTATGCCGGTATTTTCGGATTACAGTGTTTTACTATAATCCCAATATTTCCGCATCGGAGGAATACCGGAAGCGGGTGGAGGAGCAGAAACGCCTGATTGGAGCCTATAATCGGGAGAAAAAGGGGTACCCCATTTCGGTCATGGAGGGAGACTACGAGCCGAAGCTGTTCTTTGACATGGCGAAGGGCTATGAGGATTGCCCGGAGGGTGGGGAGCGGTGCTTTCGGTGCTTTGACCTGCGGCTTCGGGAAACGGCGAAGCATGCCAAGGCGGGTGGTTACGACTACTTTGCAACTACCCTGACCATCAGTCCTTTAAAGAATGCGCAGAAATTAAATGAAATCGGACAGCAGCTTTCCGGGGAATATGAAATAAACTGGCTCCCTTCCGATTTTAAGAAAAAGAACGGCTATAAGCGCTCCATTGAGCTGTCGGCAGAATATGAGCTGTACCGCCAGGATTACTGCGGCTGTGCATACAGCAAGGCGGAACGGGAGCGGCAGGGGCATGAACGTCAGGAATGAGAACAACAGACCCCGGAGTGACGTTTGGGGAGGGTGCAGAATCCGTCGTTATTTTGTACTTGCGGGATTGCTTAAATTAAGGTATAGTTGAGAATATGCAATTGTTGGAAAATACAGGGTAATTTGTGCGGAAGAATGTTTTCACATGCGGCTTTGCGCACGCGGTGCAGAGAGCGCAAATTGCAGAAAGGCATGCGTGATTAGAGATGAAAAAAATTTTGGAGTTACTATCGGAGGAAATGGGAAAAGCATTTGAGGCAGCAGGCTACGAGAGCAGTCTGGGCAGAGTGACGATTTCCAACCGACCGGATTTATGTGAATATCAGTGTAACGGTGCCATGGCCGGCGCGAAGCAGTATAAAAAAGCCCCCATCATGATTGCAAACGAGGTGGCGGAGAAGCTTGCAGACAGTAAGGTGTTTAGCGAGGTGACGGCGGTAGCCCCCGGCTTCCTGAACTTAAAGCTTTCCGAGGAGTATCTGCTGGAGGTTCTTTCCGCTATGGCGCAGGCCCCTAAGTACGGCTTGGAACTGCCTGCAAAGGCGAAGAAAATTATCGTTGACTACGGCGGAGCTAATGTGGCAAAGCCGCTTCATGTGGGACATATCCGTTCTGCAGTAATCGGCGAGAGTATCAAGCGTATCTGCCGCTACGCAGGACATGAGGTAATCGGTGATGTACACCTGGGTGACTGGGGACTGCAGATGGGTCTTGTTATTATGGGCTTAAAAGAGCGGAACCCCGAGTGGGTATATTTCGATGAAAGCTATACGGGAGAGTACCCCGCGGAGGCGCCTTTTACCATTTCCGAGCTGGAAGCGATTTATCCCGCGGCCAGCGCAAAGTCCAAGGAGGATGCGGAGTATAAGGCACTTGCCATGGAGGCAACCTTTAAGCTTCAGAGCGGTGTAAGAGGGTATCGCGCTATCTGGAATCAGATTATGGCGGTTTCCATTGCGGATTTGAAGAAAAACTACAACAGCCTGAACGTGGAATTTGATTTGTGGAAGGGCGAAAGCGATGTTCACGATCTGATTCCCGAGATGGTTGCCTATATGAAGGACAACGGCTACGCCTATATCAGTGAGGGAGCGCTGGTAGTGGACGTAAAGGAGGAGACGGATACCAAGGAGGTACCGCCCTGCATGATTTTAAAGTCTGACGGTGCATCCCTTTACAATACAACGGATCTGGCTACCATTATGGAGCGTATGCGTCTTTACCAGCCGGATGCTATGATTTATCTGACTGATAAGCGTCAGGATTTGTACTTTGATCAGGTGTTCCGCTGCGCACGTAAGACGAAGCTGGTAAATGACGATACGGAGCTGAAATGGATTGGCTTCGGTACCATGAACGGCAGCGACGGTAAGCCCTTTAAAACAAGGGACGGCGGTGTCATGCGTCTGGAAACGCTGATTCAGGAAACTCAGGATGAAATGTATACGAAGATTCGTGAGGGCAGGGAGATGTCTGAGGAGCAGGCAAGAGAGGTTGCGGAAATCGTTGCACTCTCTGCGTTAAAGTACGGTGATTTGTCTAATCAGGCATCCAAGGATTATGTGTTTGATATTGACCGTTTCACCTCCTTTGAGGGGGATACCGGTCCCTACATCCTGTACACTGTTGTACGAATTAAGTCTATCCTTGCGAAGTATTTGGAGCAGGGCGGAAAGCTTGAGGGGCTGAAGCTTCAAAGGGCTGAGAACGCTTCCGAGAAGCAGCTGATGATGCAGCTGGTACAGTTTAATGCCATGATGCAAAGTGCAGCAGAGGAAACTGCGCCCCATAAGGTGTGCGCATATATTTACGATCTGGCAAATGCCTTTAATCACTTCTACCATGAGACGAAGATTCTGGGAGAAGAGAATGAGGAAAGAAAGCAGGGGCTGATTGCACTTTTGCAGTTGACCCGCGATGTATTGGAAACCTGTATTGATGTATTGGGCTTCAGTGCACCGGAAAAAATGTAAAAGAGTGAATGGGGGAATCATTCAGCTTTTGAGTGATTCCCTCTTTGTTTTGAAAGGAAAAGAAACGTGAGTCAATTAGAAGAATTTGAAATGTTGGATGAGCGCATTGTGCGCGCGGTAAAGGAGATGGGATTTGAGAAGCTGTCCCCTATTCAGGAGCAGGCAATTCCCCTTTTGCTGGCAGGTGAGGATATCATCGGCCAGGCCCAGACGGGAACGGGAAAGACGGCAGCCTTCGGAATTCCCGCACTGCAAAAAATAGACCCGGAGCTTAGAAAGCTCCAGACGGTGATACTGTGTCCTACCAGAGAGCTTGCCATTCAGGCAGCGGCGGAGCTTCGCAAGATTGCAAAGTATATGCACGGTATTAAGGTGCTGCCCATTTACGGTGGGCAGGAAATTACAAAGCAGATAATGGCGCTTAGGGGTGTTCAGATTATTGTGGGAACTCCGGGGCGTGTTATGGATCATATGCGCCGCCACACCATCAAGCTTGACCATGTAAACATGGTGGTGCTGGATGAAGCGGATGAAATGTTGAATATGGGATTTAGGGAGGACATGGAGCTGATTCTGGGGCAGATTCCCAACGAGCACCAGACGGCGCTGTTTTCCGCAACCATGCCTCAGCCGATTTTAGAGATAACAGGGCAGTTCCAGAAGGATGCGAAGTTAGTGAAGGTAGCTGCGAAGGAACTGACCATTCCCCTTGTTTCCCAGCGGTATTACCGGGTAGGAAACCGGGATAAGGATGCGGCCTGTATCCGCCTGTTGGAGTATTATCAGCCTAAGCTTTGCCTTGTATTCTGTAATACAAAGACGAAGGTGGATGAGCTGGCAGAGGTGCTGAAGAAGGCAGGCTTTATGGCAGAGGGCTTGCACGGCGATATGTCCCAGCACCAGCGGGATGTTGCCATGAACCGGTTCCGCAACGGCAGCACAAGCATCCTGATTGCTACGGATGTAGCAGCAAGAGGAATCGATGTGGACAATGTGGAGGCGGTTATCAATTATGATTTGCCTCAGGACATTGAGTATTACGTTCACCGTATCGGAAGAACCGGAAGAGCGGGAAAAACGGGTCGCTCCTTTACCTTTGTGGGAGCGAGGGAGATGTACCGTATCCGTGAGATAGAGCGTATCTGTAAAACCACCATTCAGGAAAAGAAGCTACCCGGCGCTGCAAAGGTGCTGAAGGCAAAGGCGGATAAATATCTGAATAATGCGTGGGAGCTCCATGAGCACGAGGATATAGAGCTGATGAAGCAGTTTTTGCAGCGTAAGCTGGAGGCTGAGGAGTGCGATGCGCTGACGCTTGCAGCGGCTATGCTGAAATATCAGGTGGGTGACAAGGGACCGGAAATCGTCGTGGAGAAGGAGCCGGAACGCAGAGGCCGCAGATTCGGAGAACGAAGAGGCGAAGGCCGTGGTGACAGGCGGGAACGTGATAGCCGAGGGCGCGAGGGACGCAGGTTCGAAGGTCGAAAAGGAGAAGGGCGCAGCGACAATCGAAGCCGCGAAGACCACGGAAGAGAGCGGAGCGGGGATGGACATAGTGGCGTCGGACGACGAGGCGAGAGACGTGAAGGCAACCGAGAGCGCAATGCACGACGCGGAGAGGGCCGGGAGGACAGACGAAGCCGGGAGGACCGCCGCAATGAAAACCGTCGCCCCAAGGATGTTCGGATGGACGGCAGCGGAAAAGGAATTGAATTCTTACGTCCGAAGCGCAAGAAAGCTCCTGTGGAAAATTCCTAAGAAAAATCTAAGAAAAACATAAGATGTCCAACAATTGCTATTTATTCCTAAATGGGGTAAAATAATTCTGGTGAATAAAAAGCGAAAGAAAGGCAGGCTCCGGAATGCAGAATAAAATAAAAAAAATCGGACCATACGTGCTGTTGGCGGCAGTTTTAGGGATGTTGCTTCTGTTGAACTGCCTGTGTCAGCAGAATTGGCTGGACTCCGATATGGCGGCGGAAATGCGGTTTTCCAAGCTGCTGGCGGAGGAAGGGCGGTTATTTGCTACGCCTAATTGGTATTATTCTACAGAGTTTCGTGTACTGTATACGCAACTGATTATGGGACCGTTGTTCCGGATTCTGGACGACTGGCAGGTAATCCGAACCATCACCAATATGCTTTCTTATGGAATTTTGGTCTGGTCGTATTTGTATTGTGTGAAGCCGTTAAAGCTGGGGCGGGTAACCGGAGTGGTAAGTTCCCTGATTTTGCTGTTGCCTTTTTCGGAGACCGTTATGACCCACGTGCACATGGGAAATACTTATATTGCGCATATGGTGATTATCTTTTTGGTTCTGGGAATGTTTCAACGGCTTATGCAGGGCGGAAAAACAGGCAGACAGGGCGTGGTGCTGTTGATTCTTTACCTGATACTGGCTGCAATCTGCGGTATTTCGGGCGTAAGATATCTTTTGGTGTTGCAATGTCCGCTTTTGCTTACGGCGTTTGTTCGTTTGTTCGGTGCGCAGAACGTTGCGAATTTCCGCATGAATCCCGATAGGGCTACGCTTAAACAAGTATTTGCAACGGAAGAAGGCAGCGGTTTCCTTTATGCGCTGCTGGGGATTTTTGGAAGCGTTGCGGGATACGCAATGAATGCTCTTGTAATATCGAAGTCCATTTCTTTTCAGGATTACGGTGTTACGAACTTTATTGCAATAGAGGAAGGCTTTTTTGACAGAATACAATACGCGTTTGGTTGTATGATGCTGATGCTGGGTTATATTCCGGACAGAAGTGTGCTCTCATTAAGAGGCGTGATATCGGTTTCTGTTTTCATAATGCTGTTTTTGATTGCTTTATGTACGGTAAAATCCTTGAAGCGGACAAAAGGAAACCGCCATTTTATAGCAGTTTTCTTTACGGTAAATTTCCTGCTCAATGTATTTATATTTGTTTTTACATCCAGTACTATGGTACCCAGATATTTTTTGCCGCTTTTTGCGCTGGTTCCGGCAGTGCTTGGTGTATATGTAAAAGAGGAGGAAAGAAAGTTTGACAGGCTGGCGGTAACGGTTCTGTTGGCAGTGTGTCTGCTGCTGGGAACGGCAAAAACGGTGATGTCACTGGCGACAAATGACAGAAATGCGTATAAGGAGGGTGCGGCCCGGTTTCTGGAAGAGAACGGATACAACTTCGGCTTTGCAACCTATTGGAATGCTAACATTATTACCGAAATGACTGACGGTAAGGTAGAGGTTGCGCACATTGATGATCCGGTATCTATGGAATTTTTCCGTTGGTCTTCTCCGGTAAAGTATTATGAAGGAAACTATCGGGAGGGCGAGGTATTCCTGCTGGTTTCGGTGGATGAAAAAGCACAGTGGGCCGGCTGCGGTGCCTATAATAACGGCCGAGAAGCCTATATAGACGGTAGCTATTCCGTGTTTTTATTTGATTCGCTGGAAGAATTGTTAAGCTATAGGGAAGTGCGGTGATGCTTCGGTAAGATGCGGAGGCTGGCTTTGCATCCCGGTACGATGTAAAGAAAGGTAAGAGAAAATGAGAGTAGGAATGGGATATGATGTCCATAAATTGGTAGAGGGCAGAGATTTGATTATCGGCGGCGTAACGATTCCCTATGAGAAAGGCCTGCTGGGACACTCTGACGCGGATGTGCTTCTGCATGCAGTTTCCGATGCTCTGCTGGGTGCAGCAGCATTGGGCGATATCGGGAAGCATTTTCCGGACAGTGACCCTGCGTACAAGGGAATTTCTTCCATGCTGCTTTTGGAGAAGGTGGGAGAGCTGTTATCGGAAAAAGGTTTTCTGGTGGAAAATATTGATGCAACCATCATTGCACAGGCACCTAAGATGCGCCCCCATATCGATACCATGCGGGAGAATATTGCAAAGGCACTGAATATGGATGTAAGTTGCGTAAACGTAAAAGCAACCACCGAGGAAGGTCTTGGGTTTACCGGAAGCGGCGAGGGTATTTCCTCACAGGCAATCTGTATGCTTACAAGTCCTTTCGATTTAACGGCACAGCAGGTGGCGGGAGACTGCGCCCATTGTAGCGGCTGCCGGAAGTAACCCGTGAAAAAGGTGACGGTTGCCGGAAGTAAGCAGTGAAAGCGGCAGTTTTCGAGAAGTGCGGAAAATGCGAAGCGGGCTGTGAAAATCAGTTGACAAATGCCCCTTTTTTGCATATTCTGTAAAGAGGAATAACGATAATGCAATGAACGGAAAGAGTAGCTTTTTTGTAAGATGTCAGAGAGAGAACGTCGGCGGCTGAGAGCGTTCTCCATCGGGAAAAAGTGAAGTGCATCCGGGAGCAGATTCAGGGAAGTGCGGAATGATTCGGTTTGGCGTGAACATAACCGGAAACGTGTGGTATCTGAATCCGTAGGCACGCGTTAAGTGCATAAAGTGAAAGGCGTATGCCTTTAAGTAGAGTGGAACCGCGGATAAATTCGTCTCTTGGATGGAGTTTGTCCGCGTTTTTTTGTGGAGAAAACGAAGCTGCACTAAAGCGATAGGAGTTCTTTGGGTTCTGCCAAGCAGAGGTTGCCATCGTAATCGTATGCGGCGCGTGTGTCCGAGAGGAAAGCTTTATTAAGGAAACATAAAAAGGAGACAGCATGGGTTTTATCAAAAATATAAAAGAAGAAATCGCAATCATCAAAGAGCGTGACCCGGCGATTCACTCCTCTATGGAGGTGTTCCTGTATCCGAGCTTTAAAGTTATGGTCAGGTACAGAATAGCGCATAAGCTGTATAAGCGGGGACATTTCTTCTGGGCAAGGTGGATTTCCCAGAGAGCGGCGCGTAAAACCGGAATCGAAATTCATCCCGGTGCCACAATCGGTAAGGGGCTCTTTATCGACCACGGAAACGGGGTTATCATCGGAGAAACGACCATCATCGGCGATAATGTAACCCTTTATCAGGGGGTAACGCTGGGAGGTACCGGAAAGGAGCACGGAAAGCGTCACCCCACCATCGGCAACAACGTAATGATTAGTGCGGGAGCAAAGGTGCTTGGATCCTTTTCCATCGGGGATAATTCCAAGATAGGAGCGGGAAGCGTGGTGCTCAGCGAGGTTCCGCCGAATTCCACGGTTGTAGGCGTTCCGGGACGTGTGGTAAAGCGAAACAACATGGCACTGCCCCAGGAATCCATGAATCAGGTGGATTTACCGGACCCCGTTAAGGAGGATATTGCGGGACTGCAAAAGGCAAACGCAGAGCTTACAAACCGGCTTTTGGAGCTGGAGCAGCAAATCAATGAGATTAGGAGAAAGGAAGATTAACCATGGAGCATAAATTACATTTTTACAATACACTGACAAAGAAGGTACAGCAGTTTGTACCCAACGACGGAAACAAGGTAGCCCTGTATACCTGCGGGCCTACCGTATATCATTTCGCGCACATCGGAAATCTGCGAAGCTACATTATGGAGGATTTACTGGAAAAGACGCTGCGCTACATCGGGTATGATGTGAAGCGTGTTATGAATATTACCGACGTAGGACACTTGTCCAGTGATGCGGACACCGGTGAGGATAAGATGCTGAAAGGTGCAAAGCGTGAGCACAAGACCGTTATGGAAATTGCAAAGTTCTACACGGACGCTTTCTTTGCGGATTGTAAGAAGCTGAATATTAAAACCCCGGATGTGGTAGAGCCTGCAACCAACTGTGTGCCTGAGTTCATCCACATGATCGAAGTGCTTTTGGAGAAGGGTTATGCTTACGAGGCCGGCGGTAATATTTACTTTGATACCGCTAAGCTGCAGGAGTATTACGTATTTTCTAACCAGAGTGAGGAAGAACTTCTGGTTGGCGTGCGGGATGATGTGGAGGAGGACGATAACAAGCGTAATAAGAGCGACTTTGTCCTTTGGTTTACGAAGTCAAAATTTGATGATCAGGAATTAAAGTGGGAGAGCCCTTGGGGGCTTGGCTACCCCGGCTGGCATATTGAGTGCTCCTGTATCAGCATGAAGCACTTGGGCGAATATATGGATATCCACTGCGGCGGTGTCGACAATATTTTCCCTCACCACACAAACGAAATAGCCCAGAGTGAGGCATATCTGGGACATAAATGGTGTAATTACTGGTTCCATGTGCATCATCTTAACGATAAGTCCGGTAAGATGAGTAAGTCCAAGGGAGAGTTTCTGACGGTCTCTCTGTTGGAGTCCAAGAATTATAATCCGCTGGTTTACAGAATGTTCTGTCTCCAGTCCCACTATCGTAAGCCCTTGGAGTTTTCCTATGAGGTACTGGATAACATGAGTGCGGCGTACGATAAGCTGGTAAAGAGAATCGGCAGTCTGGATAAAAACGGTCAGGTGGATGAGGAGAAATTTGCACAGTACAGAGCGCAGTTTGAAGCGGCACTTTGCAACGATTTGAATTCTTCCACGGCAATTACCGTGTTGTATGATATGTTAAAGGCAGATATGTCGGATGCGACAAAGCTTGCATTAGCAGAAAGCTTCGATGAGGTATTGTCCTTAGAGCTGACAACAGCACACGCGGCAAAGGAAGCAGATTCCGGAGTAGATGCCGAGCTGGAGGCTTATGTTCTGGCAAAGATTGAAGAGCGTAAGGCTGCAAAGAAGGAAAAGGATTTTGCAAAGGCAGATGCTATCCGTGCGGAGCTGTTGGAAAAAGGGATTGTTTTGGAAGATACTCGTGAGGGCGTAAAGTGGAAGAAAGCGTAAAGGAAGTCGTAGATAGAAAAGAGACGGAAGAAAAAGCCGGCTCAGAGCACAAGGAAGAGAAGCGAATCGGGGAAGCTGTCAAAGAAACAGATACGCTCAGAGAACAGATCCAGAGAAGCTTTCCGGGAAAACAACAGGACATCAGAACTTATTCGCCGCTGACGCTGGCTTACATCGGGGATGCAATTTATGACCTGATAGTCCGGACCGTTGTGGTGAGCAGGGCAAATCGACCTGCCAATGAGCTGCATCGGACTACAGTGAGGTACGTCAGCGCCGGTGCACAGGCAAAGATTGCAGATGCTCTTTGGGAAAGCTTTACCGAGGAGGAGCAGTCCGTATTTCGCAGAGGAAGAAATGCGAAGCCTCATACAACCGCTAAGAATGCTACCACGCAGGATTATCTGAAGGCTACCGGATTGGAAGCGGTACTGGGCTATCTGTACCTGACCGATGATATGGAGCGGGCGCTGGAGCTGGTGAAAAACGGGCTGAAGGCAGCCGGGCTGAAGCTGTAAGCAGGGGTAAGACAAAGGCGTTCGAAAAGAAGCGGCAGGTGCGGGGTAAGAATGACCGAAAAGAAGCGTCAGACGCAAGGTAAGAATGGCCGGAAAGAAGCGTCAGTCGTAAGGAAAGAATGGCCGGAAAGAAAAGGCTGGCGAGGTGCAGGACTGTCGAAAACAAACAACGGGGAAACAAGGAGAAGAAAATGGCATACACGGAATTTACCATAGAAGGGCGTAACGCCGTAATTGAAGCGTTCCGCTCAGGAAAAACCATAGACAAGCTTTATCTCTTGGATGGGTGTCAGGATGGACCTATCATGACCATTAAAAGAGAGGCAAAAAAGCAGGATACGCTGGTGAAATATGTGACAAAGGAGCGCCTTGACCAGATGTCCGATACCGGTAAGCATCAGGGAGCCATCGCTGTAGCGGCGGCTTATGAATATGCCGAGGTGGAAGATATTCTGGCGGCGGCAAGAGAGAAGGGAGAGCCTCCTTTCCTTTTCCTGTTGGATAATATTGAAGATCCTCATAATCTGGGAGCAATTATCCGTACCGCGAATCTGGCGGGAGCCCACGGTGTTATTATTCCCAAAAACCGTGCGGTGGGGCTGACTGCAACGGTGGCGAGAACCTCTGCCGGGGCGCTGAATTATACGCCGGTGGCGAAGGTGACCAATATTGCAAAGACGATTGAGGAGCTCAAGAAGGAGGGGCTGTGGTTTGTGTGTGCCGATATGGGCGGTACGACTATGTATCAGCTTGATTTAAAGGGACCTATCGGACTTGTTATCGGAAACGAGGGCGAGGGTGTAGGAAGACTGGTAAGAGAGAAGTGCGATATGATAGCTTCCATCCCCATGAAGGGAGACATTGATTCCCTGAATGCTTCTGTGGCAGCAGGCGTGCTGGCGTATGAGATTGTGCGCCAGAGAATGTCGTAAGCAGGCTTTCCCATCCTGTCATCCGTAGCGTCTGTATAAGGGAGACATGAAACGGGGAAGAAAGGGCCATTGCCTGAGCTGGCGGCGGAAAGAGCAAGGACGGTTGTTTATGACAGAAGAATAGCGATATCTATAGCAAAAAAGAGGATGATATGGCGGAAAAGTATGCGGAATATGAAAACTGTACAGATGATGAACTGATTGACCGGTTGCGGCGCGGAGAAGAACCTATCATGGACTATATCTGTGACAGGTATAAAAATCTGGTGCGAAAAAAGGCGAAATCCATGTTTATTCTGGGCGCAGACAGCGATGACCTGATACAGGAGGGCATGATTGGCCTGTTTAAGGCGGTCAGGGATTATGACATGGGGAGAGACGCCAGCTTTTATACCTTTGCAGAGCTTTGCATCAGCCGCCAGATGTATACGGCAGTGCAGGCATCCCAGAGAAAAAAGCATGCGCCCTTAAATACATATATATCGTTGGATGAAGGGGCTGTGGGCGGCGACAGGGAAGACAAGGACGGAGCAAAGCTGTTTGAGCTTCTGGCTGACCCTGCGGAGAAAAGTCCGGAGGAGCTTGTCCTTGACAAGGAGCGGGTTACCTATCTGGAAAAGGCGATGGAAACCGAGCTCAGTGATTTCGAAAAGCAGGCGTTGGACCTGTATATGACAGGAATGAGCTATACCCAGATTGCCAAGGTGCTGGGCAGAGCGGAGAAGGCTACGGACAATGCTCTCGGAAGGGCAAAGCAAAAGGTCCGTGAGATGCTGAAACGATAAAAAAGAAAAGATAAAAAACCTGTAAAATTTATATTTATTTTATAGATTTTTGCAGAAGTTAGTGATATCTTACTAGATAGGAATTTTTTGTGAAGAGGAATGTGCAAAATCAGAAGGTTAATGATTTTGCACATAGTTATTTACAAGGCGGATACTGTAAATAGATTGGAAGTTGCTGTGTACCTGTGATACGGGGCGCACAGAGACCGGAAAGGTATAACGTATAATATGGAAAAATTTAGTGTAAAGAAACCGTTTACCATACTTGTAATGGTGGTTGCCATTATCATTTTGGGTTTTGTCAGCTTGAGCGGTATGACAACAGATTTGTTGCCGAAGATGAGTTTACCCTACATGATTGTGGTAACTACATATCCCGGAGCCAGCCCCGAAAAGGTAGAAACGGCAGTCTGTGAGCCTATGGAGAGTGCGCTCGGTTCTGTTTCCGGCGTGAAAAACGTATACAGTATGTCCTATGAAAACTACGGTATGGTGCAACTGGAATTCGTAGACGGTACAGACATGGATTCGGCTATGGTAAAGGTCTCCAGCGCGCTGGATACCGTAGAGGCGGTTCTGCCGGAGGAATGCGGCACGCCTAACATAATGGAGCTTAGCATGGACATGATGGCAAGCGTTTACCTTGCAGTTGCCCATGAGGACATGGATATTCAGGAGACCTCGCGGTTTGTGGAGGATACGGTCATCCCCTATCTGGAAAGACAGGACGGCGTTACCAGTGTCACCACAATCGGTTTAGTGGAAAACTCGGTGGTTGTGGAGTTGAACGCGGAAAAGGTTGATGAGCTGAATGAGAAGATTCTGGTAAAGACCAATGATGCCTTTGCGGAGGCGTTGGAAAAGATAGAGGAGGCGGAGGAGAAGCTTCGCGATTCCGAAAAGACCCTTGCGGAGAGTAAGCAGGAACTTCTGGATAAGCAGAAGGAACTGGACGATGGCAAGAAGGAATTAGAGGACGCCCAGTCTGAACTGGATGAGGCAAAAGAAGAATTGGATGAGGCAGAGGATGAGCTGGATGAGCAGAGAGAGGCAGCGGAGGCTCAGCTTGCAGCAGCCAGCCAGCAGCTGGATCAGCTGAATGCGTTGCAGACGGATTTGGTTTCCCTGCAGGTGCAGGAGACGGCTTTGAGTACTGCCATTGAACAGATTGATTACGCGGCATTACAGGCAAACTATCAGGCAGCGAATCCCGGTCAGAGTATGACCCAGGAGGAACTGAAAACAGCACGTGAGACTGCAAGCCAGACGGAATTGGAGACAGGAAGAGGACTTGTAATTACCCAGCTTCAGGCGGGGATATCCGGTCTGGACGGAAAAACAGATATGTTGTCTCAAGCGGACAGTACTGCGTTGTCCGGTATGGGAATCAGCCCGGAGATGTGGGGGATTTCTGCAACAGACTGGGATGCCATGACGCCGGAGCTTCGAAAGGAAGCTTTGGAGAAGGTGCTTGCCGGTTACAAGGAGCAGTTGGAAACCATACAGTCTTATGGTGAATATGCCAATGACCTTGCAAGCCTGAAGGTGAAAAAGCAGGGTGTAACCGCAGCAGTTACTGCAGCGGAGGCAGAGCTGAAGAAGCTGGGCATTTCCTATGAGGATATTGAAAAGGCAAAGCTGCAGGCGGCAGCAGGCTTTGGTAGTGCTTCTGCGCAGTTTGCAGCAGGCAAGAGTGCATTGGAATCCGGTCAGAAGGAGCTGGATTCTTTAAAGGAAACTCTGGATTCCGCACAGGAACAGCTGGATTCCGGTTGGGATTCCGTCAAGGACGGAGAAGAACAGCTGGCAGATGGTTGGGAGCAGTATTATGACTCTGTGGAGCAGTTTGAAATCCAGAAGGCTGAGGCGCTTCGCGTGGCGAATGCAGACCAGCTTTTAAATATTGATACATTGGCATCCTTGATTTATGCACAGAATTTTGCGATGCCTGCGGGATATGTGGATGATGTTTACGATGCTTCATGGCTTTTAAAGGTAGGTAATAACTTTGAAAGTTTGGAGGACCTTTCCAACATTGTTTTGACGAACATTGAAGACATCGGTGATGTGAGACTTTGCGATGTGGCAGATATTACAGCCATCGACAATGCGGATGACAGCTATGCAAAGCTGGATGGTAAGGATGGTATTATCCTGTCTGTTTTCAAAGGCTCTACCTCCGGTACAAACGAGGTCAGCGAAAACGTGGATAAGGCAGTGAATGAGCTAGTGGAGGAGCATCCGGGACTGACCTTCCTGACACTGGTGGATCAGGGTGACTATATCACGATTATCATTAACGGCGTGCTTTCCAGTATGATTGTGGGCGCGATTCTGGCGATTGCGATTCTGGCGCTGTTCTTAAAGGATGTAAAGCCTACCATCGTAGTTGCGGCAAGTATTCCTCTGTCGGTGCTGGCGGCACTTGTATTGATGTATTTTTCCGGCATTTCCCTGAACATGATGTCCCTGGCGGGATTATCCTTGGGAATCGGTATGCTGGTGGATAACTCCATCGTTGTAATTGAGAATATTTATCGACTGCGTACCAGAGGTGTAGGTGCGGCAAGAGCAGCGGTACAGGGAACCAAGCAGGTGGCAGGTGCAATTATTGCATCTACCATGACAACTGTTTGCGTATTTTTACCTATGCTGTTTACTACGGGAACCGTGCGTGAGCTGATGATGCCTATCTGTCTTACCATTATATTTACATTGGGGGCATCCCTTGTGATTGCCATGACGGTAGTTCCGGCGGCGGGCTCCACTGTTCTGCGTAACAGTGAGGAAAAGAAGCATCCGCTGTTTGAGCGTGTGCAGAATGCATACGGTAAGATGCTGGAGTTCTGCTTAAAGGTTAAGATTGTGCCCCTTGCGCTTGCCATAGGATTGCTGGTAGTGAGTGTTTGGGCGGTAATGCGTATGGGTATTGTTATGATACCTGAAATGACCTCTAATCAGCTGGAAATCATGGTAACTATGCCGGAGGATATTGAGAAAACGGAGAGCTATGAACGGGCTGATCAGGTGATGGATGCGATTATGTCGGTAGAGGGTGTCGGCAACGTAGGTGCGATGGCAGGCGGCTCCACCTCTCTGATGGCGTCCTCCACAGGATCTTCTATGGACGACTTTATCAATTATTCCTTTATGGTTATGACGGAGAACCCGAAAGCCGGAGAGGCTGAAGTTCAGCAGATTTGTGATGATATTGAAGCGGTAACCGCGGATATTGATTGTGAGGTTACTGTTTCTACCGGAATGTCTGAGATGAGCGCGATGATGGGTGTCGGCCTGTCTATCAACATATACGGAGACGATTTAGACACGCTAACTGCCATTTCAGAAGATATTATGGCATTGATAGATACGGTAGATGGCTTTGAAGAGATTTCCAACGGTCAGGAGGAGCCTGATCAGGTTATTCACCTTGTTCTGGATAAGGATGCAGCAATGCGACACGGTCTGACAGTAGCGCAAATTTTCGCGGATTTGAATTCCGCCCTGACAGAGTCCGCAACGGCAACAACGATTACCGTTGACGGCGTTGATATGGAGATTACCGTAAAGGATGCCAGAGAGCCCCTTACAAAGGAAAATCTGCTGGATTATGTGTTTGAGGTGCAGACAACGGATGAGGACGGTAACACTGTAACAGAGGATCACCCCCTGTCCGAGTTTGCAAAGACGGAGGCGCAGAGCGGCGTGCAGTCCATTAACAGACAGAATCAGAGCCGCTATATCACGGTTACGGCAGCAGTTTCGGAAGGATATAATGCGACTCTGCTGGCAAGAGAACTGGATCCGCTTTTGGCAGAATATGAGCTTCCGGCGGGTTACAGTATCGATTCCGTAGGTGAGTCTGATACCGTAAATCAGATGGTATTCCAGATGAGTAAGGTATTGCTTATGGGACTTGCATTTATTTACCTTGTTATGGTTGCGCAGTTCCAAAGTCTGCTCAGCCCGTTTATCGTATTATTTACGGTTCCGCTGGCGTTCACGGGCGGTCTGTTCGGCTTGCTCTTTGTGGGTGAACCGCTGTCCATTATGGGTATGATGGGCTTCGTGGTGCTGCTTGGTACGGTTGTAAATAACGGTATTGTATTCGTGGATTATGCAAATCAGCTGCGTTTGGGCGGATTGGAGAGAAGAGATGCACTGGTAGCAACCGGTATCACCAGAATGCGTCCTATCCTGATGACGGCACTTACTACCATTCTTGCGATGATGACGTTGATTTTCGGAGACGATTTGGCAAGCCAGATGTCCCGCGGCATGGCAATCGTAGTAGCGGGTGGTCTTGCTTATGCAACGCTTATGACCTTGTTTATCATTCCGGTTATGTACGACATTCTCTTCAAGCGTAAGCCGATTCAGGTAGATATCGGAAGCGAGAATCTGGATGATGTACCGGATGATGCGGCCGATTACCTCCGTCAGAAACAGGAAAAAGAATCTGCAGAATTGTGCGAAAAAAATAGATAATTTGTATTGACAAACAAAACCGTCTTTGCTATAATGAATCACGGTGATTGCAGAAGATACAACTTCTCATCACGTGATGCTGCTGTGGCTCAGTCGGTAGAGCGTCGCATTGGTAGTGCGGAGGTCACGGGTCCGATTCCCGTCAGCAGCTCGCAAGATATGCGTGGAAACCTTGATTTTACAGGGTTTCCACTTTTTTTGTGTGTCTAAAAACTTGTAGACAGTTGTAGACAGCTATCTGCAAGCCTTATAAAGCTTTTGTAATCAGCTCATAAGTTTTGTTTTCGGTCAGTGGGTTATACAAGTAACCCAACGTGGTTGTAAGGCTACTATGCCCCAACATTTCACGAATACAATCCAAAGGCACTCCGTTTGCATTTAAGTTGCTTGCATAGGTCTTGCGGAGCTTATGAGATGATTTTAAGGGTACATCATTATAGTTGGCATATTTTCGCAGTATGGTAGCAATACGGATAGCAGTAATGCGTTTCCCGTCTCTTGTAAAGATATAATCATCGGTTCTTTCGATTTTATTCAAAATCTCTACGGCTTTGGGAATTACTACAACAAATCTGTCACGATTGGTTTTCGTATGCTCTACCACGGAATAGCTGTTATCTGTCTGGTCTCTTATTTCTTCACGAACAATATGTAAATGACTTGTGTCGCACCAATCCTCCCATTTAAGGGCAACCAACTCTCCAACACGTAGACCCAACAGGAAATTTAATTTTACCGCTAAATAAGAGGTGTCGGAAGTTTCCGCATACAAGCGGTCTAAAAAGGCGTTAATGCTTGCCAATTCTTCCGTGTTATAGGTTTCTGTCTTTCCGGTCTTTTTTACCACTTGTTTGAACTTCACAAGAATTTGCACATTTGCAAGAGGGTTTTCGGTTAAATACTTCTTGCGGATAGCAAAGGCGTACATCCCATTGAGTATCGTCTTGGCGTTGCACCATTCTTTTCTGGGAAGATTAAACTCCCGTATAATACGATTGCATTCCTGCTCCAACAAAAGTTCATCAATGTCGATTACTTTCATGTTATCCAAAACAGAAGTAGCAAAGTATTTATTATAGTGCTGCATGTGCCTTTTAATGGTGTTGGGACTGTTAGTAACAGAGGACTTGTATGCAAGCCACTCATCAAACAGTTCGTGAAAACTTAAATTGTCAATGTGCGATTTGGAAAAGTAAATGGGGATTAACTTATCCAGTAGTTCTTCTTTCGTAGGTGCTTTGAGATTCTTTCGTTTCCCACTTCCGTTAATGTAGCTTGTCTGCCAACGTCCCTTTTCGGTTGTTGGCGGTGTAAGTGTATAGTGATGTTGTTTTTCAACTTTATCACGCAATGTTGCCATAATCTCATTATGCACGCTGTCTACTTCCAACATATCGTTTTCGTAAGCAGATTGCAAGATATTTTTATCTAAAGTCATTCTTGCTATGCACCTTTTTGGTGTTCCTCCTTCTTGGTTGATGAGGAACATACAAAAAAGGGAGCAAAATAAAAGTAGTTTGGTTTGATGTTGATATGGGGAGAAAGACGGGTTTTCATGGTAGGTAAAGCTCTAGACCGCCTTTGGTAGGGGGAGATATATATTTTGTTTTTCTGCAGATGCGTTTTAAGAGTTCTGCAGGTATTTATTCCAATTTCAAAAGTTCGTTTTCCAAAATCTAAAGTTGTTTAGGGGGAAGAATTTTTTGTTTTTCTAAAAGTATCGTTTCCTTTATCTAGATTTTATTAGAGTGCGTAAAGGTTTGAGAAAAAATAACGAAAAATCATGGAACAATAAACGGAATTTAAAATCGTGAATTTTTTAACGGGATTTTTGTAAACGTATAGAACAAACAAATAAACAAATGAAAAAAATATTTTTCAAAAAAGGAGTATTTTTGGGTGATTTTGGGCAAAAAAATATGCGTTTCACTTTTTCGGTCATTTTGGAAACGCAAAAAACAAACGAATAGAATTGTGTGTGAAAACAAAACAATTAAGAAATGAAAAAGAGAAATATTACTTTTTATAGACTGCGACTTCTTCTAAGCTGCAATCGAGTATTTCGCATAAGCGGTTCAGAGTGTGGGTTGATACATTGGTATTAGAACGAAGCCGAGATAATTGTCCGGCTGAAAAATTGTATTTATTAATCAATTCATATTGTGATACACCTTTTTTCTTCAAGGTGTTCCAAAGCGGCTCGTAAGAAATCATAACAATCATCCTTTCCTACTTGCAATCTTACCCGTAAATGGACTATAATCATATTAGCCATAAGTGGGCAAGGTTATTACATGATGAGAAAGGATAAGGAGTGTAAAGATGAAAAAGAAAGTATTTACTTCAATAATGGTTTGTGCCATGATGATTTCTGTTTTGGGAGCCTGTGGAGCGGAAGAAATAAGGCGTAGGGATGATAAGGCGGAGATGGAGAAAACAGAAGATAAAGAACGGGAAAAAGGGGGATTGTTTGAGATATTGCCAGAAGATGAAGAACAGGTTTTAACATTAGAAGCAAAACATATTTTTTATACAACAAGTGGAGAGTTTGAGAGAAGTCAGGAAACAGAATATGATGTATTTGGTAATCCCATATGGCAGAAATCAGTTCAAGATAAAGGAGTGCAAAGTTCCCTGGCGGTAGGAGAGGAAGAACGGAAACAAGATTTGAGAGAAACAGAAAGTACATACAAGTATGAATATGACGGTAGTAATATCGTAGAATATGTAGCAAGTAGTACCAATGGTGAAAGTACCAGAGGAGAGAGAGAATATGATGAGGCTGATAATCTTGTACAGGAGTCCGTCTATGGTTCTGACGACAGTCTGAAATATGAGTATGTGTATAAATATGACAGGCACGGAAATTTGGTGCGTGAAGAATATTATACAGCAGATGGATGTGCGGCATGGAGAGAATGGGCATACGATGAAAAAGAGAATTTAATAAGTGAAGAATATTATGTAGCGGAAAGACGTGTGTCATGGAAAGAGTGGTTGTATGATGACAACGGGAATGAGCTAAAATATGTTGAATATATTGACCCCAAGGCTTATGGGATACAATCAACGTTGTCTGCAGTCATTCCGAAAGCGGAAGAATATGAATACGACGGCAGCGGCAATCTAGTAAAAGAAATACATTATCGTGTAGGTATGTCAGGTGATATGACAGATGAAAAAAAGGAAATTTGCGATTGGTTTGAATATGAGTATGATACATCTGATATGCGAATAAAAGAAATGAAGTACAATGCAGATGGATTTATGGATGAATGGAGCCATTCAGAATATGATGAGGACGGTAATGCAACAAAAATAACAGTTTATAATTCAAATGATACCATGATGTATTGGACGGAGTATGGTTATGATACATATGGAAATATGACAAAGCAAACGCGGTATAGAACAGACGGAAGTGTTTCTGTTAGTACTCAGTATAGACATGAATATGACACGCAGGGGAACAAAATCAAATATATAGAATATGGTTCCGGTGGAGAGGTGGCACATCAAGAGGAATGGAAATATGATGAAAACAGTAATTTAGTCGAGTATATAAAATATAGAGAGGGAGTTATGCTTGAGCAGGTAGAATATGTAACGATTATTGTTGAATAAATAAAAGTCATCTTTGTTACTGTGTCAAAATAGGAAGCGATAGATATTTGAAGAAGGTAGGAGAAAAATATGTACTGTGCAAAATGCGGAACGAAACTCAATGAACAGGGAATATGTACAAAATGTAATGGACTACACGCGCCAAAAACTAAGTCTGTAGGTAAATTGATTTTGCTGGTCTCAGTGATAGGTTTTATGGCTTCTGTTTTATGCGGTTTGTTTGTGTGGAATTTGACAGAAAATGAAATTTACCATAAACTCCCGGAAAAAAGTGACTTTAGAGTTTTCTATGGAATGGATGGATATAGTACTGTAGAACATAATTTTGGGGCTACAATTTGCATTGTTTTGCTTGACATACTTATTACAGTGGGGATAGATGTTTTTATTTGCATAAAAAGCAGAAATAGGTAAAATATTGTACTACCTACATATAAGGAATATATGGATATTTACTTTTGAAAAAGTGAAGAAGGAGATGCAACGAGTAATAGATAATTTTAGTGTGTGGTCAAAATTGACGTGAGAAATAGGTTAATTGAAAATAGCAGTATGTATTGACATATGTGTGAATTACGCATAATATAAAGATATAGGGAGCTACCGATAGACGGTTAGCCCACATAATGTCAGATTAACAAAGGTAATCGTTCAGTTTGCGAGGCTGGGGCGGTTACCTTTGTGATTTATGATTATCTTTACTTCCTATTGAGTATCCGAGTCCGAAAGCGGTCAAGCACAAGCTGATAACAGCAATCAAACCATCAAGAGTCAACATTGGCAAAGCCCTCCTTTCCAAGATTCCTGCAAGAGGTTTCTATGTAATCGGAGGGTCACAGTCCCTCCGTAGAAGGACTAACCGCCTACCGTGAATGGTAGCATCCCATGAATACAGTGTAATGCTATAGTAGCAGAATATCAATAAAAATTTTCTTAAAGATGAAATTTGTAGACACACCGTAGAGTGTGTGCTTTTCTCTTTGATTTTACTGAACTTTCGGGGCTTCTATCTGTGACTGTTCATTAATCAAAAACATTTGTGTTGCATCAGCTGTCTTCTTAATCCCCGAAACAATTTCTTGTTTACCCTAAATATAAATGAAGAAGTTTCTAACATGTATTTTAGCATCAAGCCTAATTACCTTTTTAAGTAGTCTTTTCAGTAGAATCGCTCTTCACTAGATACGCATTTATATCCTTAAGCAATTCTTTGATAATCATATTTTTTGCTTCGATTTTATCTTTAGCAGGAAGACTGTCAGATACTTTTAAAGCAATAGAAATATTCTGCGAATATACCAATTTATTGTGGTATTTACTCATACTCGTAATGGTCTTGTTGTACAGATAAAAGAAGATAGCCGATATAAATTCTGTTAGTACCCCTGTAGCACAGGTAATAACAGTCGGTTCAATTTTACCTATAAACATTGTTACTATTCCAACCCCAATAAGTATAGCACCAAAAATTGCAACGCCTATCGTAACATAAAATCCTCTTTGAGCCTGTTCTCTGGTTTGCAGGTAGTATTGGTCTAAGTATTTATAACTCATTTCAATTGAGTTTTCAAAAATATCTTCTTTCATTTCATTTTTAATATTTTGTGCCTCATATTCTAAAATACGCCTTTTAAGTGAAGTTTCTTGAGATTCAATCATCATTGCCAAGAATGCAACTGGTATAGACGTAACAATCAAAGCAATAAGTATTGATCCTACAATACCTTGTATAGTGATTTTGTAATACCAATCATAATAGCAAAGAAGAAATAGCATGGATAGTATTATAGTTGAAATTGAACTAATAATCCAATAGAGTTTCCCGTTCCTTTTACCACGCAATGTTTCTAAAGTGGTTTTCAATTTTATATATTCTTTTTCAGATAAATCATCCATGTTCTCCATTCTAGTTTCTACAGTATCTTTTATTTCTTTTACCATATAATTTCCCTTTCTTAATTTAAGCAAGTTACCTATTTGCTAAACGTTTGATAATCCATAAACACATTCAGACTATCCTCTAAACTTTTTTCACTACCATTAACAAAAGCCGGTGCCTTTATATCTCTTAATTCTATTATTTGTTGCAATTTATCTGTAGCATAAGGATAGCGATTTGTCTCAAAGTATGTGAATGGAACATCTTGAAAGTACTTATTTCCAAAAACATCTTCATATGAAAACCTAACCACACAAAAAATATTAGTCGATGCATCCGAACAATCAAATGCAAATGTTACACATTCGTCTGGAGTAATTCGCATTTCTGCTGGCGAAAAAAAATCACTACGCGGTACAATTTTTCCATTTATTGCACATCCTTCAATCGTAAAATTGAATGCACATAGGTTATTTATTACTTTTATTTCTATTGTTTCATAATATTTTTCTTCTAAAAAAAGAAAATAGGATGTATCCATTTTTTTATCAAAACAAGCCAATGTAAGATCAGGACTTATTTGATTATGATGAACTTGAAAATTTAGAATAGGCATATTTTCTATTCTTCTTTTTTCCGTTTCGCTTTCATCTTGCTTATAAATGGTTATTAACACTCCAAACATAGTAAATGCACCACCAATTACTGCACCGATTAATCCAATCCACATTTCTCTACTTCCTGGGACGTGGAGATTCCATTTTTCTAGTAACCAAACTAATAATAGCAAAAGTAAAACAATGCTTACCGTCATAATAGTGCAAATTGCCAATTCTTTTATATGCTTTCTAATCATAAATATCCTCCTTTGTTCTCAACTACGGTAAATATTCTCTTTCATTTCTGCTCAATATAACTTTGTAAATGACTTATGAGACTTATGGTTTACTTAATCTGCCGCTCAAGCTCACCGAAAGTAAAAACTTATCATTCGTTAACCTTATATTTGAAATTCCAAATTTTCCACCGCGCATTCAAAGTGGGTTAATGTATTTTCCATATCCTCTCTCCATCAAAATTCAATATTTAACGTACACTCTTTTCTATATTTTATCCTATCATATATTACAATCGTTTTCAATTCCTCATAACAATTGTGATTTGTTATTATCATAAGCATGCTTTGCTATGATATTTGTGACTTTTTGCAAGTAAAGAATTACATGCCTACTATTAAGTTGTAGACACACCGTAGACAGCGTGCTTTCCTCCTTGATTTTACTGGGCTTTCGGGGGTTCTAATATTCCGATTCCCGTCAGCAGCTCGCAAGATATGTGTGGAAACCTTGATTTTACAAGGTTTCCACTTTTTTTGTGTGTCTAAACATTGAATCCACCTTGAAGACAGTTGATTGGACTACTTATAAAGATTATATACGAATAAAAGCAACTTGCAATCCTTGGGTATTGGGAATTGCCAATATACAAAGCTTATGCTATAATACAGCCAAGCATTGAATTCTAAAAGTCTATGAAATTCTTATTTGGTTTTCTATGAACCGAATCGTGCAAGTTTTTGCAGAACTCCTTGCTGAAAAAATTGAATAAATAAGCAGGGAGATGCTCGCTTCCTGCTTGGGAAGAGAGGTATTATGGAAGTAAATTTGAGTTTTTTTGCCTTGTTTTTGTCTGTGATGAAGAATAAGACGGCGTACCGGAATGTTTTGAGCATTATTCTGGATGAAGATGCTCTGGCATTGGTTGAGGTAAAGGTAGAGCAGGTCATACTGAATAAATCGGGAAAGCGTGCAATTCGTCTGGATGCATGGGCGAAGGATGACAGAAACCGTCATTTTAACACGGAAATGCAGAACGATACAAAAGGGGATGATGTGAGGAGGCGTTCCAGATTTTATCAAGGCTTGCTCGATTCTCCTATATTGAAGGCGGGAAAACAGACGAAGTATAGAGAATTACCGTCCACTGTGATTGCATTTATAACACAGGAAGATATTTTTGGAAAAGACTTGGCTATGTATACATTTACGGAGCAATGTGAGGAAATTCCCGGACTGCATCTGGGAGATGGTACTACAAAAATTTTTTTGAATATGAAGAGTAAAAACGGTAGACCGGAGTTGGTCAGTCTGTTACAATACATGAAAGATACTACTATGGATAATCCGGAAATTCTTGTAAAAGATAAACGGTTGGAGGAACTTTCGGAAATTGTGGAAGAAGTGAAACAATCGGAAGAATGGGAGGCTGTCAGAATGAATATTCTTGAGATTGGAATTGAAAAAGGAAAAGCTGAGGCCGAGACGCGCATGAACCAACTCATTCTTTTGCTGAAGGAAGCAAACCGGTTGGAGGAGCTTGTTCGCGCTGCAGAGGATGAAGAATATCGCAAGAGGCTCTTTGAGGAATTTGGATTGGGAGAGGAAGAGGATGCGTAACATGGACGCAAAATGTATTGTCATCGGTGCAGGAGACCTGACCATGGGAGAGATTTCCGTGGGCGAGGAGGATTTGGTAATTGCGGTAGATGGCGGAATCGGTTACTGCGGAATCTTAGGCGTGGAGCCGGATTTGATATTGGGAGACTTTGATTCGGTCAGCGAACAGGAGGCAGAAGCGGTGCAGCTTTTGGAGCAGCAGATTCCGGAGCGGATTATCCGCCTGCCGAGAGAAAAGGATGATACGGATATGCTGGCAGCTTTGAAGGAAGGATTATCGAGGGGGTATCAGCAGTTTCGTATTTATGCAGGGACAGGCGGGAGATTCGACCATACCTTCGCTAATATTCAGTGCCTGCTTTTCTTAAAGAAGCAGGGGGCGGTAGGCTACCTTGTGGACGGTACGGGAATGATGCTGGTGATTCAAAATGAGGCGGTGCATTTTCAGAAGAGCCTGGAGGGGTATCTGTCTCTGTTTTCGCTGGGCGAGGAAGCCCGTGGTGTTACCATAGAAGGCATGAAGTATACCCTTGAGAACGAAGTCCTCAGAAACGATTACCCCTTAGGCATCAGTAATGAATTTATCGGCGAGGAAGCCATGATTTCCGTGGAGGACGGAAGTCTGGTGTGCATGATACAGTATGCAGAATAAAGCAGGACAGTGTCAAATGTGGCGTTTCTTTCCGGTGCGCTTTTGCCGCCGGAACACACTCCAACTGTGCTTGGCTCGCCCTGAGAGTACGCTGTAATGTTGTCGGAAGACAAATGTGAGGATTACTTATGTGCGCTACTTTGGAATAAGGTTCGTGTTTTTATGCGCTTGGACAAAAATTGAGTCGTGTCCGCAGGAGGCGGAGAAGGAGCATGTTATTTTGCTCCTTTTTCCGTCCGACTGCGAACACGACTCTTATTTTTGTCCCAGCTCATAAAAAGCTCGAACTATCGTGAATTCCAAAGTAAGCATGTTAGAAATTCCACATTTGGTTCCCCAACATTACCGCGTGCTCCCGGGGCGGACCAATCGCGGGGGAGCGTGTTCAGGTGAAAAGACACGAACCCGATTCCAAAGAACGCATCTGGGAAACGCCCGCATTTGTCACTACGCTTTCCGGACCGGCCACGGAGCAGTTACAGCGGACAAAATTTTAGGTAATGTACAAAAATTGCCCGGCTTAATGGAATTTCCTGCGGCATCAGTCCGGCTCGGCGATTCTGGTAACACCTACATAGATATCGGACACTTCGTACCAGGTGGCGTAATCCGTGACACCTGTCTGGGGAAGATTGAAAATGCCCTGAAAGGTACGGATTGCCTCTTCGGTGCGGGGACCGTAGATACCGTCTGCCGTGATGGTAGGGATGGCAGGGTAATTGCGGGCGATACGGTTTAGCTGGGTTTGGAGCTGGCGCACCTTATCTCCGGAAGAACCGATGCCCAATGTATAGCCGGGAAAGGAGGAGGGAACACCGGAAATGAAATCTGCGGAGTTAATATACATGTCGTTGCCGAAGTAGTATCGGATAATTTCAATGGCGGTATAGCCCTGGTCGCCCAGATACTTAGAACCCCACTGACTTAATCCCGAGCAGGTAACCCTCTGCCCATCGCAATAGGAGGTAAAAATGGGCTGCCTTACCCCGGGGCGTGAAAGGTAATTTGAAAAAATAGTGTCCACCAGGAAATCAATGTTTTCATAAATGTTTCTTCCGTAAATCCATTTCTGGTCATAGGCGGTGGAGGAAGTAATGGTAAAATCATAGCCCTGGTTCCGGTACCCCGAAGCCGTCGGTAATTTGTGGTTGCTGTACTGCATCGATGATGGGATTGAATTGAAGACTGATTTCCTCGCGGGTGATTTCAATTCGGTTTACCAGACGGTTTATAATCAGCTTTTTTGTGTGATTGTCTGCATGGTAGAAAACACTGCTCCAGGAAGAAAACTCGGTATGCAACTCTGCCCATGGAGCGGTAACCATGTTGGTGGAGGGCAGTGCAATGGCGGCTTCCTCTGAGCGTCGCCTCAATAGAGACAGTTTTTCGCGCTTCAACCGAAGTGCTTCGGCGAGGTCATCGGGATGAAAGGGAGTGCTTCCCGCCATGGCATCGGGAATTTTGCTTTGCAGGACCTCTATGTCGCGGGAAATCTTATCTGCTTCCTGTTGCAGCCTGCGTAATCTGAGTGCTTGTTTTTCATTTTCTTCCAGGGCAAGCATTGCAAGGCAGTCGTCGACGGAAGTACCGGACAGAAGCCGGTCTACACGGGCGGCGAGGGGCGGGGAAACGATTTGCCAGACAGTGTCAGCGCAAAACGGTATCGGTGCAGGATGGGAGGAGGCTGGCTGTGGGGCCTGACAGCAATAGAAATATTTTTTACACCTCCGCCGTTCGCCGGTGGTTTTCAAGGTCCAATAGCTGTATTTTGCAGCTTTTGTCAATTTACGGCCGCAGTAGCCGCAGTATATCACATCCATAAGAGGCAGGCTGTCAGCACCGGATAAACAGGTCTCCGAAGGCGTGCCTGCGGCGGATGCCGTGACAGGCAGGCGGGGGCGATACTTTTCTGCGCGCAGATTGCGTTTTTGCTGTGTTTTGTTCCAGAGCTCGGGAGAGATGATTTGGATTTCCAAACAAGGTTTTTCGGATTTTATCCAAGCTTCCGGCTCCAGTCTGCGGAAATGACCGTTTGTGCGTATTTTTCGCTTGTAAGTAAGATATCCGGCATAGACCGGATTGGTTAAAATCCCTGTGACAGTACCGCTTTTCCAGGTATTTGTGGGGGCGAGCCGGCGGTAATAGAGATTTTCGTTCAAAAGCCGTGCGATTTTTCCGGAGCCATATTCGTAGACATGGGAGAGACGATAAATGTGTCGGACAACCCGGGCCTGTTCCGGCTCAACAACAAGGTGATGGAGAGCACGCCCGTGCTTGCTGATTTCGCCGGATAGCTCCAGCCGATACCCGTAGGGAGCGCAGCCGCCCATGAATTTTCCTTTTTGGATAAGCTTTTCAGCGGTATCACGGACCCGCATCCCGGTGTCGGCGCTGCTCTTTTGGGCGTTTCCGTAGCGAAGCGCCAGCATCATCTGTCCCATAATGTCATCTGTCTCGGGAGAGATACAGCCGTCCTTTACCGTGAAAATGTCTATGCCGAAGCTTTTCAAGGTCATAACATAGGCACCGATTTCCCACATGCGTCGACCGATTCGATCGTCCTTGTAGGCAACCAGAATATCGTATTCTCCCTTTTGGGCATCTGACAGAGCTTCCTGTAAAATGTCCCGGTCCGCAACGGCATGCTGGTATCCGCTGTTACTCCCCTCAAAGTATTCCTTGGAATCGAGCAGCCAGTCTGCGTGCTTTAGTACATATTCCGTTACGAGTTGGCGCTGTACCGACAGGTCTCCGTCGGCTTCCAGCTGCTGGTTAGAGCTGACCCGCAGTAGTATTCTTACACGTTTCATACAGCCTCCTTGCAGCTTCTGCCCGTAAAACCTCGGACAAAATATTTCTGATTTCGCCGGGAACCGTTTTCTTGTTTTCTGCGGAAGCGGCTTCTGTAATGTGTAACGCCATATGCGTTGGAGTTTTTTTTCTGTTAGGACAAGATTGGTTTCGCATCTTTTTTTTCTTTCATATGCTCTTTTATTAAAACAATATGGGAAAGGAAAGATTCCTATTCAATTTTGCGATATAAGCGTGTGTGATATTTTGTTAACAAATCTTGACTTTAGTGCGTGAACGAGGTAGATTAAAGGATAAGGATGTTGAAAGGAGACACAACGCATTATGAATTTACAGGAGGCCTTGGACAAGCTGCTTCCGTCCTTCCGCAGATACTATAATATCAAGACGGAAGAGGTTGAGGCGCCGTTTACGGCAGAGGCTGTTTTCCAGTCTCATAACGAACAGTACTTTCTGATGAAAAGTGCCCGAATTTCAGAGTCCAATTCAAACGAGTTCATCTACTTTTATACGGCCGATTCTTTGGATGAGGCCTACCTTACGGAGCTGGATCGGATAGCGTGGGAACGCGGTATCGGTCACGTTCAGCCGAACTATTATCATAAGAGCACAGATGTTGCACTTGTCATCCTTGTGAATGAAATGACCGGAGAAGCAAAACAGCTTCTTCGTAAAATCAAGCATTCCAAGAGCTACAAGTTCGGATTGAACGGTTACAGCAATTACCGTCTGATTGCATTAGAGCTGTCTACAGGGCAGGTGTTCCACAACCGCCGTGGACAAAGCCTGAAGAAGCTCGTTAGCAATATTATCTAAATTTTCTACAGAAGAAAGGGAGAGAGACATGACAGCTTTACTTATTATCGTGGTAGCAATTATTTTGCTGCTGATCGGCTATGTTACATATGGTTCATGGCTGGCAAAACAGTGGGG
>JAZQCX010000109.1:0-8685 GCA_045546495.1 Acetatifactor sp.
TGATGCCGTTTGTCATCGCCGCCGCGCTGTTCTTCCGGAACTGCGTGACGTCCCTCTGCCAGATGCCACTTTCCGATGTATCCTGTTTCGTAGCCTGCTTCATTGAAGTAGTCCGCCATGGTTTTATGATCCCGGGACAGGGGAATACCGTTTTTGTGGTTTCCGGTAGTAGTTGCATATTTTCCGGTCTGCAAAACGGCTCTTGCGGGACCGCAGACGGGCTGAGGCGTAAAAGCATATTCCGCGTAAGTTCCGTCAGATGCCATGCAATCAAAATTGGGAGTCAGACCGCAGGGGTTATGAGCCATTCCCGTGGTGTCGTATCTCTGCTGGTCCGTAAAGAAAAAAATAACGTTATTTTTCATGGAGCACCTCCTTAGTTTTATTATAGCGGTAAATGACGGGACGGACAACAAAAATGTAAATTGTTGCCTGAAAAGGTAATCCTGTGATAGACTGATGTAGACGGTAAATTGTAAAAATATTTGAAAGTCGGATGTTGTCAGGAGAGAAAAATGCCACCGATTAATGTATTGATGAAGCCTGCCTCAGGGTTGTGTAATATGGAGTGTGCTTACTGTTTTTATTGCGATGAAACAAAGAAAAGAAACGTGGGCAGCTACGGATTTATGTCACAGGAGACGCTGCGTAAAGTGATTCAACGGACCATGTTCCATGCAAAGGGATATGCAAGCTACCTGTTTCAGGGCGGAGAGCCGACGCTGTGCGGTGTGGATTTCTTCCAAAAGGCTGTGGAATACCAGAAAAAGTACAATAAAAACGGAGTGAGAATTTACAATGCCATTCAGACAAATGGCTGCAATATTGATGAAGAGTGGTGTCGGTTTCTAAAGCAGGAGAATTTTCTGGTGGGGCTTTCCATAGACGGAACCCGGGAAATTCATAATTGCTTTCGCAGGGATAAGGCGGGAAACGGAACTTATGATGCGGTAGTTAAAGCCGCAGACCTGTTGGAAAGGTACGGGGTGGAGTACAATATACTGACTGTTGTTACGGGAGAATTGGCAGAAAATATTGAACAGGTCTATAAGGACTATAAAAAAAGAAATTTTCAATACCAACAGTACATTCTTTGTCTGGAGTCTCTGGGTGAAAATGCCGAAAACGGAGAATACGCTCCGACGGCAAAGCAGTACGGTGAGTTTCTTGTAAAACTGTTTCAGTTATGGTATGAGGATGTGAAAAAAGACTGTGCACCGTATATTCGCGAGTTTTCCAACTATGTACGGATGCTGCAGGGATATCTGCCGGAAAACTGTGCCATGCGCGGCGTTTGCACGGTTCAGAATGTGGTGGAGGCAGACGGAAGCGTATATCCTTGTGATTTTTATGCAATGGATGAGTTCCGGCTGGGAAATTTCACGGAAAATAAATTTCAGGAAGTGCAGGAAAGTGTTGTAGCGGCAGAGTTTGTTGCCTGTTCCGGGAAGCTTACACAAAGTTGTAGGGAATGTGAATATTATCGGCTTTGCCGGGGAGGCTGCCGCAGGAATCGGACACTGGTTGAAGGTTCAGATGTATATGAAAACCGATATTGCGAAAGCTATCGGATGTTCTTTGCAGAGTGTATGGAGAAATTAAAAGAATTAGCGAAAGAATGTTAAGATAAAGCGGATATACAGGACAGCGAGGGAAAAGAATGAAATCCAAGGAGCAATATAGCGAAAAAGCGCAGGGAAAATTGAAGAAGCAAAATACAGTCGAAACGCAGGGAAAACCTAGGCGGCAAAGTGGCGGTGAAATACAGGGAAGACCCAAGAGGCAAAGTGGCAAGGAAAAACAGGTGGCGCCGAAGCAGAATTGCGATGATAAGCAGCAGAAGCTTTGTGCAGTTGCAAAGAAGTGTGGTGGCTGTCAGTGGATTGATAAGGAATATCAGTGGCAGTTGGAGGAGAAGGCGACCAAAGTAAGAAAGCTGATGAAGCCTTTTTGTAAGCCGGAGCCCATTATCGGGATGGAGAATCCTTCGCACTACCGCAATAAGATCCATGCGGTGTTTGGAGAAGACAGAAGACATAATATTATTTCCGGCATCTATGAGGAAGGAACCCATAAAATCGTTCCCGTGGATAAATGCTTTATTGAGAACGAAAAAGCAGATGCCATTATTGTGTCTGTCAGGGGGCTGTTGCGCTCCTTTAAAATCCGCCCCTACAACGAGGATACCGGTTACGGACTTTTGCGCCATGTCCTGATTCGGACGGGACAGGTAACCGGGCAGATTATGGTGGTACTGGTGCTTAGCTCTCCCGTCATGCCCTCCAAAAATAATTTTGTGAAGGCACTGTTGAAGCTGCACCCGGAAATTACAACGGTTGTAGTAAATGTGAATAACAAAGGCACAAGCATGGTGCTGGGGGATAAGGAGCAGGTTATCTACGGCAAAGGATATATTGAGGATGTACTTTGCGGTAAGACTTTCCGCATCTCGCCGAAATCCTTTTATCAGGTGAATCCGGTGCAGACGGAGAAGCTTTATAGAAAAGCAATCGAATTTGCAGGCTTGACGGGAAAAGAACTGGTGGTGGATGCCTACTGCGGTACGGGTACCATCGGCATCATTGCGGCGGAGCACGCCGGAAAGGTAATCGGAGTGGAACTGAACCGGGATGCCGTAAGGGACGCTGTAAGCAATGCAAAGTACAATAAAGTGGACAATATTGAGTTTTACCAGAATGATGCCGGAAGATTTTTAACAGGTATGGCAGAGCAGGATGCAAGGCCGGATGTAGTTTTAATGGATCCGCCCCGAAGCGGCAGCAGCGAAGAATTTTTGGATGCGGTTGCAAAAATCGGTCCGAGAAAAGTCGTTTATATTTCCTGCAATCCGGAAACTCTCGCCCGGGATTTGGCGTACCTGACACCGAAAGGCTATAAGGTAGAAAGGTGTGTGGCGGTGGATATGTTTCCGTTTACGACCCATGTAGAGATGGTAGTTTCATTGTCGAGAACAGGACGGTAAGTATTGGATTAAGGGGGGACTGATATGTATTGTTCAAAGTGCGGAAAAGAATTAAAGGGGAATGAAAAGTTCTGTGCAGCTTGCGAGCCTTTCGGGAAAGTGCCGCAGGAACCGGTAATGAACCACCGGTTTAAAGTTACCGGCGGTTGGACAAGATACTATTTTCTTGGTTTTTTGCTGGTTCATAGTTTGGTAATTACACCGACTCAAATGTTATTTATGCTGATGCTGGAGATTCCGCCGGAAAATACACTGGCAGGTGTCATCGGGGTGGGGATTTTTATGGAGCTTTTGGCGGTTGCCGGATATATATTATTCATTGTGACCTCTAAATCTATCACAGTTTCGGGACCGCAGCTGACAATAAGGAAAATACTGAAAGAGACTGTATATAATTGTTCCGATATTGTAAATATTAGGTGTGGGCTTACCGGGAGTACCAGAGGTAAGCATTATGATATTGAACTTACTTTTCGTGACCGCACCGAATACAAGGTGATAAAGTATTCGGGAAATAAATTTAAAGAATTTGCGGTATATTTGTTACAGATGAAGGATGCCGGAGTGCTGACAGAAACTGCTGTTACCCCGGAACATATGGAAAGGCTGCATTTGTATGCACAGGGAGAGGGCTGGATGAACCGGAACGGAGGAGTTTTATGAAAATGATAAAACAGCTGTCGATTATTATTGCGGTGTCCTTTGTGGCAGAGGTGATGGAATATCTGATTCCGCTGCCTGTTGCCGCAAGTGTTTACGGGCTGGTGCTGATGCTGATAGGGCTTATAACAAAAATAATACCTTTGAGTAAGGTTGAGGATGCGGCGGATTTCCTGGTGGAAATTATGCCTGTTCTTTTTGTGCCGCCCACGGTTTCCATTATGACCAGTGCGGAAGCCATGAAGCAGATGCTGGTTCCCTTGTGCGTAATTTCCGTGGTATCAACGATTTTGATTATGGTGGTGACGGGAAGGGTATCGCAGGGAATTATCAGAAGGAAAGGCGGTAAGAAAGCATGAATGAAATGTTGATAAATTCAGCCTTTTTTGGTGTGGTAATGACTCTTGTATGCTACGAAATCGGTGCATGGATAAAGCGCAAGACAAACTTTGCCTTGGCAAATCCGTTGCTGATTGCGGTACTTCTAATTGTGGGATTTTTACTTTTGTTTCGGGTTGACTACGAGGCCTACGAAAAGGGTGCAAAGTATGTACAGTATTTTTTGACGCCTGCCACGGTAAGCTTAGCGATTCCACTTTATCGGAAGCTGGAGTTCCTAAAAAAATATCCAGTGGCGATTTTTGTGGGAATCGGTGCGGGAGTACTCACGGCAATGGTTACCATTTTCCTAATGAGTCTGGCATTTGGGCTGACGCATACGCAATATGTGACGTTGTTGCCCAAGTCCATCACTACGGCGATTGCACTTGGAATGTCTGAAAAGCAGGGGGGAATTGTAGGTCTGACGGTAGTTTCGGTAAGCATTACGGGAATTTTCGGAAATGTTGCTGCGGAGAGTATCTGTAAGCTGTTCCGGATTCGTGAGCCCATTGCAAAGGGGCTTGCCATCGGAACAAGCGCCCATGCCCTTGGCACCGCAAAAGCCATGGAAATCGGCGAAACAGAAGGTGCTATGAGCAGTTTGTCCATTGTAGTGGCAGGTATTATGACGGTAGTAGCAATACAGGGCTTTGCCGGGTTGATTTGAGGAGCTTATAGGAGAATAACAAATGAAAAAGAGACTGGATTTCCGTTTTGTAAAACATGTGTTGCTGGTGTTTTGTTGGTTTGTTTGTATGGCAGTATGCCGATTGGACGTAAATGCGTTGACGTTGGATTTCGATAAAACAACTCAGGAAGTTATTGTGGCAGGCGTACCTGAGACGGATGAAAACTATAATTATTCCGTAAACGGATATCTGAAATACGGAGATGAACGGGTTGAGAGCTTTTGCTACGGAACGGCGTCGATTGGATATGATATTCCTGAGGCACAGGCGTATGTTTTTTCTTATGCGGATATAGAATTTATATTGCCGTGTTCGGGTACTTATGTGATGACGGCGTGGATTGAGACGCGAGATGCAAAAACCTGGGAAGATTTGGGAAAGAGTCAAAAGACGTCTTTGGAGTTCTATTATCAGAAGGCGGATGAAAGTACAAATTGGGGACCGGGACTTCCGGAAACTATGGTAGAAGATTGGGAAATCGCGGATTTACAAGGAAAGAATAAGGATATGGTGGTATCCGGAGGAAGTGAAGAATATCCGTATACGTGGACGATTCACGGTGAGGATATCTATAATGTACCTCCGGAAGACCAAGATGTAAATTTGGAGATCCTTTCCATGGATGCACGTTTCGATGCATATATTCCGGGAAGTGAAGAGGGAACGGAACCGGTAAGTATCCGGCTGGATATTGCACATAGCGGTGATTTTGGATTTCATGCGAAATTGGATTATACTTTAGGTGTGCTGTATGCCGGAAGGTATGCGAACCTGTTTTATGTTCTCGAACCGGGCAAATATGAGTTTGTGCAGAGCTGTCAGATTGATGCAAATGGCGTGGCTACCTTTATGCTAAACCATGCGTCATCCTATTTTGTGGTGATACAGGATGACGCATACACGGGCGAGGCAATTGTAGAACCGACGCCCGCGCCCACGGCAACGCCTGAGCCGACAGCGGCGCCAACACCGGAAGCGACTGTGACGCCGGACGCGGCACCCACTGAAAAAAACGATGGGACGGGAGCGGAAAATGCGGATACCGCTACCGGTACTGTAATAGATTCGTCCGATAGGACAGGTAGCAATACGGCAGAAGCAGGGAACCTTGACCGGGATAACGGTTCTGCTGAGCTGTGGTGGATTATCGGTATTGCTGTGGTGATTTTAGCTGCTTTCGGAGCGGGAGTGTATTTTTGGAAAAAGAAACGTTCTGCCGTTGAACCCTAGTCATACATGTGAGCCCTTGCTTCCTCAACTTCTTCTTCCGGCACAACGTAGACTGTTACTTGGGTGTTTTCCGCACAGGGGACATACATGACGTTTTCATCGCTGAACATCGGAATGGTGTCATTTCCGTCGGCGGAAGGTTCGCCATATGTAATGTATGCCACAGCCATCTCATCAGGCAGAGTGTCCTCTATGACAAAGGCGGCATATTCCCAATCTTCGAAATGTTTACGGATGTCCTCAGCCGAAAAGGTGTATTCGTTGTCACCCGTTTTCACGGGATGCACTAAAGGTGCGCCTTCGTAGGAATCCATTGTTGCGGTATATAAGGCGAAGCAACGGGTTAAATCCGGCTCTGCTTCCGAAACAACTTCGGGAGCTTCTTCGGGTTTGGAGGTTACTGCTGCACCAACTACGCCGGCTGTTACTGCGGTGGTGGTAACGGCGCCTGCCATAAGGGCAACCTTTGCTTTTGTACTCAGTGAAGCGATTGCTGCTTTGATTCCTTTTTTCACTTCATCCTTTACAGCACCTTCGATTTCGTCGGTTACGGTCTTTTTGACTTTTTCCGTTACCTTTCGGGAGATGAGCACTTTCTTCTTGTCTTCTTCGATGGTGGTCGGTTTTAAACCTAATAAAATGCAGCAGGCATCATAGATTCTTTGCGCTTTTTTTACATCCAGACGTTCCCGTTTCGCAACGTTTTCCTTGATGGTTTTCTTGAAAAGTTCGGTTCCGCGCCGGTTTGTTATTTCCGTCAACCACGGGATAATATCATCGGATGCTTTTCCAAACGAGGCACTTTTATACGCTTCCGTGTAGACAAGGTGCATCAGCTGGAAAATATCCTCTTCCGCCTGCGCATAATCCTGCGCATACCAATATACGGTGTTATAGGAATTGGAATATATTGTGTTAAAGCCTCTTTCTTTTCCGGCAGACATTTCTTCTATGGCTTTTTTCATCTTGTTATCCATCTTGGTTATTCTCCTTCGTAAAGTTTTACAAGGTGTGGGTACTCATGTCCTGTAATCATATTTCGGAATAGAATCCCTGAATAGGATATGAGAGGGTATGAGATACCCGATTATTGAATATTGTAGCATGTTATCTGACAGAAAAAAAGAGTGTGTGATAAAAGAAACGATAAAAAGAGTGACCGAAACAATTGTCAGACATACTGTATTTTGATACAATAATAGTACAGCTTTTTAGGTTGCTGAAAATGAAAATATTATAGTAACGGAGGGCGATTTTATGGCGAACAGATTTGTACTGAATGAAACATCTTATCATGGCGCGGGTGCCATCAAAGAGATTGCTGCGGAAGCGTTGGGCAGAGGTTTTCGGAAAGCCCTCGTATGTTCCGATCCGGACCTGATTCGGTTCGGAGTAACAAAGAAGGTTACGGATGTATTGGAAGAAGCGGGTCTGGCGTATGAGATTTATTCCAACATTAAGCCGAACCCTACCATTGAAAATGTACAGTCCGGTGTAGAGGCGTATAAGGCATCAGGGGCAGATTATGTGATTGCAATCGGCGGAGGCTCCTCCATGGATACCGCAAAGGGTATCGGTATCATCATTGCGAACCCGGAATTTGCGGATGTGAGAAGCTTAGAGGGTGTTGCACCCACTAAAAATAAATCCGTTCCCATTTTTGCAGTACCTACCACGGCGGGAACCGCTGCGGAGGTAACGATTAACTATGTTATTACCGACGTGGAAAAGAACCGGAAAATGGTATGTGTGGACGTACATGATATTCCCGTTGTGGCATTTGTAGACCCTGAGATGATGGCAACCATGCCCAAGGGACTGACGGCGGCTACCGGTATGGACGCGCTGACTCATGCAATCGAGGGCTACATTACGGCGGGAGCATGGGAGCTTTCCGACATGTTCCATCTGAAGGCAATCGAAATCATTGCAAGAAGTCTGCGGGGAGCGGTGGCAAATACACCGGAGGGTCGCACGGATATGGCACTGGGTCAGTATGTGGCAGGTATGGGCTTCTCTAACGTAGGACTTGGTATTGTTCATTCTATGGCGCATCCTTTGGGCGCGTTATATGATACTCCTCACGGCGTGGCCAATGCGATTATTCTGCCTACCGTTATGGAGTATAATGCAGAAGCAACCGGCGACAAGTACAAATATATTGCACAGGCAATGGGTGTTGCTGGTACGCAGTCCGTGAGTGTGGAGGAGTACAGAAAGGCAGCCATTGACGCGGTGAAGCAGCTTTCTATTGATGTAGGTATTCCTGCTGATTTGAAGGATATTGTAAAGAAAGAGGATGTTCCTTTCCTGGCACAGTCGGCTTTCGATGATGCATGTCGTCCCGGCAATCCCAAGGAGACTAGTGTGGAAGATATTACCAAGCTTTATGAGTCCTTGTTGTAAATCATAAGAAATCAGGTCGCGGCCCTTAGGGGTCGCGACTTTTGCCTTGCATCTTCCGGCTTGATGTTATATCATAGTAAAATAGGAATCATTGAGGGGAACTATATTAAAGTAAAGGTTAGGATAGACGAATGAGTGATGTTTATGTGGAATGTCTTGTGCAGGCGAAAAAGTCCGGCGGCAAGAAGGTTTTGCAGGTAGTGTTAATTGGTTTAACAGTGGTGTTTTGTCTGGGAATGATGTTGTTTTGGCCTTTTGCAATTGCAGCGGCAATTACCGGTGCGGGTGCTTATTTTGCAGGCATGTATTCTCAGGTAGAATATGAGTATCTCTACC
>JAZQCX010000110.1:0-12297 GCA_045546495.1 Acetatifactor sp.
TTTCCTTTTTCCCATATGTAGCATCCCTTGTTGCGATTACGGCAGTTTGGAAAATGCTGTTCCACCCCTCAAAGGGGCCCGTAAACAACATTCTGCTCAATGTTTTTAATGTTCCCGCAGAGGAGCTTCCTCAATGGTTTACGGGAGGACTTGTAATGGTTTCCATGATTTTGTTCAGTGTATGGAAATACATGGGTTATTACATGGTTATCTATCTGGCAGGACTGCAGGGTATCTCCGGTGAACTGTATGAGGCGGCATCCTTGGACGGTGCCAATACATGGCAGAAATTCCGCTATGTAACGTGGCCACAGCTCAGCTCTACCACTTTCTTTGTAGTTGTCATGCTGACGATTAACTGCTTCAAGGTATATGATGTTGCGGTTATGCTGGCAGGCGGCGGAAGCGGAGAACTGACCACCTCTGCAACGGTTTTGGTGTACTATATTTACCAGAAGGCATTTATTGACTGGGATCTGGGTTACTCCAGCTCGGTTGCAATGGTATTGTTCGTTCTGGTACTTGCCGTAACCATTATCCAGTTTAGAGGACAGGCGAGAAAGGAGAGAGCATAATATGAAATCAGCGCATAAAAAAGCCGTTGTCGGCAAAGTGATTGTATATGCAATTTTAATTGTGTGGGCGCTTATTATGATAATCCCTTTTCTCTGGATGCTCTCTGCGGCAATTAAGAGCGATAGAGAGGTTTTCCAGATGCAGCCCTTTGTATTTATCCCGGAGAATCCCAAGTGGGATAATTATTTAAAAATCTGGACGAAAATCCCCTTTGGAACCTTTGTGGGAAATACGATTTATCTGACCTTGATTGTAACCTTCTTGCAGTTGCTTACCAGCAGCTTTGCGGCATATTCTTTTGCAAAGCTGAATTTCAGACATAAAAACGGTCTGTTTCTGGCGTATATTGCAACCATTGCAATGCCTTGGCAGGTATACATGGTTCCCCAGTTCATTATGATGCGCGGAATGGGATTGAATGATAAACTGTTGGCAATTATTTGTTTACAGGCGTTCTCTGCTTTCGGTGTATTTATGATGAAGCAGTTTTATGAGGGAATTCCTAACGATTTATGTGAAGCGGCGCGAATTGACGGTATGAGTGAGTACAGGATATATTCCAGCATTATGATTCCGTTGTCAAAGCCGGCGTTGTCCACCCTTACCATTTTTACTTTTGTGGCAACCTGGAATGATTATCTTGGTCCCTTGATTTATTTAAGAAGTCAGGATAAGAAGACGATTCAGCTGGGACTGAAAATGTTTATCAGCCAGTATTCCTCTGATTATGGTTTGATTATGGCAGGCTCCGTGCTGTCCCTGATACCGGTTATGATTGTGTTCCTGGTATTCCAGAGATATTTTGTAGAAGGTGTTGCATCCACCGGTCTGAAGGGTTGATGCATTGCCGGGAGGAAAATGTAATAGGCGGGGCGCGTCCCCGCCTATGTTTATACAGGTATGAGCTCTTTGAGAAAAGGAATAAACCGGGATATGGTTTCTAAGATGTGTGGAGTATGGTATAATTATAAAAAATGAAAGGTAGGTAACGTGATGTTTGAAGAAAAGCCCGAATTGACTTTAGAGGAAGCAAAAGCAGCCCTTGATTTGGCAGTTGTGCAGGTGGAGAGGAACCTTGCGGAGTTTACGGACAGCTGTCAGAATCATTCCAGCGTAAATAATTTTTATCCCAAGTGTGAGAACGACCAGTGGACCTGTGGCTTCTGGCCCGGTGAGGTTTGGCTTGCCTATGAGCATACGGGAAGAGAAGTGTTTAAGAAGGCTGCGTTACATATGGTAGACAGCTTTGATTATCGTATCAGAAATAAAATTGTTGTAGACCATCACGATATGGGATTTTTGTATACCCCTACCTGTGTGGCGGCATATAAGCTTACCGGGGATGAAAAGGCAAAGCAGGCTGCCATTCTGGCGGCAGACCAGCTGATTTCCAGATTCCAGGAAAAGGGCGAATTTATTCAGGCGTGGGGTGAAATGGGAGAGCCGGGAAATTACCGCTATATTATTGACTGTCTGTTGAATCTGCCTCTGCTTTACTGGGCGGGAGAGATGACAGGGGATCCGAAATACGAGGATATTGCGAGAAAGCACATAACCACCTGTCTGAAATATTCTATCCGTGAGGACGGAAGCACCTACCATACCTTTTTTATGGATATGGAGACCGGAGCACCCAGCCACGGCGCAACCTGTCAGGGCTATAAGGATGACAGCTGTTGGGCAAGAGGGCAGGCGTGGGGCGTATATGGTACGGCGATTTCCTATACCTATACGAAGAGACCCGAATATTTGGATGCATTCCGCAGGACGGCTGCTTATTATCTGGAAAAACTGCCGGAGGATATGATTCCTTATTGGGATATGATTTTTACCGAAGGTGACGAGCCCAGAGATTCCAGCTCTGCATCCATTGTTGCCTGCGGTTTTCTGGAGGCTGCAAAATATCTTCCTGAGGATGAGGCCGCAAAGTACCGGAAACTGGCGGCACAAATGTTGAAGAGTCTTGCGGATAACTATGCGGTGAAGGATTTTACAAAGTCCAACGGTCTTGTGTTACATGGAACCTACAGTAAAAAGAGTCCCTATAATACCTGCACCCCGGGAGGCGTGGATGAGTGTGTAAGCTGGGGCGATTACTTCTATATGGAGGCGCTGACAAGGTTCTCAAAGGATTGGGAGATGTACTGGTAAAAAAGCGAAAAGAACATCTAAGCCTGCGTCCTGCGGACGCAGGCAAGATGTTCTAAGTTTCGCTTAGGAGAATGCCGGAGGCATTCTCTGTGGAAGGAAGTCTCAAACAGACAATGAAGCTTGTGCAGTGTGCAGGCAAGATGTTCTAAGTTTCGCTTAGGAGAATGCCGGAGGCATTCTCCGTGGAAGGAAGTCTCAAACAGACAACAAAAACCTGTATTCTGCGGACGCAGGCAAGGTGTTCTAAGGGAGTAAAAGGAGTAAGAGTATGGCGGTACTGGCGTTGAAGGTGTTGGATAAGGATGATAATACCGTTTGCGTAAGCAGCGGAGAGGATTTTGTAGATTTGGTGTGTACCCATACCTACGAGGAGGGGGACAAGATTGTTTTGGAAACCTCCGAGAAAGATATTCATGTAAATCTACAGGTGGATGATGCGTTGGGAGCAGCGTTTGTGTACATTACGGACAACGTGCACTACCATATTCCTTTCGGAGAGAAGCGCATTAATATGTCCCCCAAGGTTTTTACGGGAAATAAGCATTACCTGTATGCAGAAGTGGCAAGAGAGGATGAAATCTGTGCTTATCGGAATCTTGCGTTGAATCCGGCAGACCAGCATAGAGATGTGCCCTGTTATCCCCATGCCACGGCAAATGTGGAAACACGAGGAGAGAGTGTATTTGCCGCAATGAATGCCATCGACGGTGTGCGGGCAAATCTGTCCCACGGGGAATGGCCCTATGAGTCATGGGGAATTAACCGTCAGGACGATGCGGTAATGAGAGTGGATTTCGGAAGAGATATTCTGGCGGATAAGGTTGTACTTTATACCCGTTCTGACTTCCCCCATGATAACTGGTGGAAGCAGGTGACCCTTCGGTTTTCCGACGGAAGCGAGCAGGATTTTGTGCTGGAAAAAAGTAATAGAGGACACGTGCTCGTTTTCCCTCAAAAGAAGATTACCTGGATAGAGCTTTGCAATCTGATAAAGGCGGATGATCCGTCTCCTTTTCCTGCACTCAGTCAGATAGAAGTATATGGTAAAGTTGTGAGGTAGGATGGCGGCGGAAATCCACGAGGTGTGGAAAGCGGGCGGTACGATATAAAATAGAAAAAAGCAGTATGGCTGTGTAACGAAGGGATATACACAATGAAAAAAATGTACGGATTGGAAATATTACAGGGAAACAGTCTCCATGATAAGGCAGACTTTCAAAGACTGATGCTGGATATATTAAAACCGCTGAAGCCTTATTACAGCAAAGAAAAAGCGCGGCTGCAGTTGGGAGTTACCATGGCGCATTATGATATCAATGCAACGTGGATGGAAGCTTTTTCGAGACCGCTCTGGGCGTTGGTGCCGTTTTGGGCGGGTGGCGGTAAAGACTGCGCTGATGGGGAAGCGGGTTTTGAGGAAATCTATCGGAGAGGACTTGTTTCGGGAACCGATGAAGCAAATCCGGAGTATTGGGGAGAGTGTACCTCTTTTGACCAGCGCTTTGTAGAGATGGCAGCAATTTCCTGCGGAATTCTGTTTGCACCGGAGGTGGTTTGGGAACCTCTTTGTGAGCAGGAGAAGAAAAATCTTTGTAATTATCTGAACAAGATTAACGAGCATCCGTTGCCTGTGTGTAACTGGATATTGTTTGCGGTGCTTGTAAACATTGCAATGCGCAAGGTGGGATTTCCGTACAGCCAAAAGATGCTGGACGAATATCTGGATGGTTTGGAAACCTTTTACCTGGGGGAGGGATGGTATCAGGACGGGGATTCGGGACAGAAGGATTACTACATTTCTTTTGCAATCCACTATTATAGCTTGATTTATGCGAAGGTGATGGAGCAGGATGACCCGAAACGGGCAGGCCTGTATAAGGAGCGTGCGCTGGAATTTGCAAAGCAGTTCATTTATTGGTTTGATGAGGATGGAGACGGAATCCCGTTCGGACGTTCCCTGACCTATCGGTTTTCGCAGGTCAGCTTTTTCAGTGCCTGCTTAATGGCAGGGCTTGAGCCTTTCCCTGTTGCAGTTATGAAGGGCTTGATTGTACGGCATCTGCGCAGTTGGCTGAAAAAAGATATTTTTGACAGGGATAATATTTTAACCATAGGCTACGGCTATCCAAACCTGACTATGGCGGAGCGGTATAATGCACCGGGTTCTCCTTATTGGAGCATGAAGACCTTCGGTTTTCTGATGCTGCCGGATGAACATCCTTTTTGGAGTGTGGAAGCGGCTCCCTTACCGAAGCTGAAAGCGGAGTGCCCCATGCCTTATGCGGATATGTACGTATATCATTACGGGAACCATACTACGGCGTTTGCCCCCGGCGTTTACAGTCCGAATGGACACGGACAGATTGTTGCGAAGTACGGAAAATTTGCATATGACAGTAAATTTAGTATCAGCGTGGCGAAGTCTGCATATGAGTTGCATGAAAATGCACCGGATAATATGCTTGCGTTTTTAATTGACGGATATGTGTATGTGCGCCGAATTTGTATGGAGTCCGAAATAACGCAGGACGGTGTGTATTCTAAGTGGAGCCCTTATCCGGGAATTACGGTGGAAACCACGGTGACACCGGATGCACAGGGACATACAAGAGTACACAGAATTGTCAGCGAGATAGAATGTGATGCATATGATTGCGGTTTTGCGGTGAACAGAGGTGACTTTACTCCGATTGGCTTTGAAAGTGCAACAGACGGCTGCGCGGCTAGGGCAAGTAATGAGTATTGCTGTTGCAGCGTTGTTGCTAAAGAACATCCCGAAGCAGTGGGGCACCTGATTGTCTCTGATCCGAACCTGAATCTTCTTTATACAAAAACGACAATTCCTTCCGTAAAATACCGCATTACCAAGGGTGAGCAGACGCTTGTGACAAGGGTAGATGCGGAATATGTAGGATGATTTTTTACAATTCCTAAAATGTTTTGCTCTTTATGACAAAATATGGTATAATCCTAAAGAGTAAGCATGGGAGGAACGCGGATGGGCGGATTCTTATACGGCGAAAATGCAATAGAATTTTATAAATTGATGCAGAAGCCTGTGCGTTCACAGGAGGAACTCACGGAAAATGTGCGGATGGCCGTTGATGTAGTGGCGGAAGGCATGCACATTGCGAAGGTTGCAGTTCGTATTTCCGTAGCCGGTTCCGGTGCGCTTGGACAGGCAGATGATGTAAGAGTGCTGTATCAGGGAACGCCCGAGGTGCAGGAGAAACCGCTTTTGATGCAGTTTCAGACCGGAGACGGCGGAAGTATTTGCGTGGAGCTGTATGCCTGTGCCGGTTATACTTGGAATGAAGAAGAGGAAACAGAAGTACGAATCGTAGGAAATCAGATTTATACCCTCTTCAGCCAGTGTATGATGAGCGGGTTGCTGCGTCGTGCCATGATGACGGATCCGCTGGTGGGAATTCCGAATCTTTCCGGGTTTATGGATTGCGTTGCCCGAAAGTTTGCGGCGGGTGAGATAGAGAATTACTACGGTGTTTACCTGAATATACATAATTTCAAATATGTGAATAAGGTTTTGTCTTACATAAAAGCCGATGAGGTTATGAAGCAATATGCCAAAAAGCTATCGGCTGCGGTAGAATCAGATGAGTTTGTTGCCCGCTTGGGCGGAGACAACTTCGGTGCGCTGATTCGGGAAGAAAATTTGCAGGCGTTTGTAGAAATGGTTAATTCCATGGAAATCACCTACACGAGTCCGGAAATGGAGAAGACCTTCAGCTTCAGCGCCACCATCGGTGCCAGCCAGTTGCGGGATATGAAAAATCCGGGAGAGATTATGTTGCGCATCAGCGTAGCGTATCAGGTGGCAAGACAACGGGAGTACAACGGCATTGTCTTTTACAGTGATGAACTGTATAAAGAGGTTATGCAGGAAAAAGAAACCATTGCGCGGTTTGAGCGGGCGCTGAAGGATCAGGAATTCGTAGTATATTATCAGCCGAAGATAAAAACGGAAGATAAGAGTATCTGCGGTGCCGAGGCATTGGTGCGCTGGAATAAGGCGGGACAGCTTGTCCCTCCTCTTGAGTTTATTCCGATTCTGGAAAAGGAAGGTACCATCTGTAAGCTGGACATTTATGTCCTGAATAGGGTATGTAAGCTTCTGGACAGATGTCGGGATGAGAATATACCGCTTACGAAGATATCTGTAAACTTTTCCAGAAAGCATGTGGAAAATCCCATGCTGGTAGAGGAAATTGTATCGATAATCGACAGAAACAACATTCCTCATCAATATTTGGAAATCGAGCTGACAGAGAGTGAGGATTACAGGGACTATGTTGTCATGTCTAAGATTGTAAATGATTTGAAAGCGCTTGACATCAGTACCTCCATTGATGATTTCGGAACAGGATATTCTTCGCTGAACATGTTGAAGATGACGAATGTGGATTTGCTGAAAATTGATAAATCCTTTATTCCTTTGGAAAATGATTACGAGGAGAAGCAGAGAGACATCGTAATGTTTGAAAACATTGCCCGGATGGCAAAAGAGCTTGGAATCAAGATTATTGCAGAGGGCGTGGAAACGCAACAGCAGTACGATTATCTGGTGAACGCAGGCTGTGATATGATACAGGGGTATTTCTTTGATAAGCCCCTATCCGAGGAGCAGTTTTTGGAAAGACTGCGAATCGGACATTATTAAAAAAGATAAGGAACCTTTCCGATGCGGGAGGTTCCTTTTTGAATGTGAAAAAAGTGTGTCTTTTATTGCGTAATATTTAGGGAAATGCTAAGATTATGAAGGAAAAACGTTTTTCGCGGAAGTGAATAGATGAAAAGAGAAAAGAAAAGGAAACTTGCAAAAAAGTCCATACGTGCACAGTTTGCATTTATTTTTATCGGATTGATGTCGGTGACAACATTGCTTTGCCTGGTGGTGAACAATCTGTTTCTGGGGCAGTATTATATCCGCAGTAAAACGCAGGTTATAAAGGATGCTTACGAAACCATCTCGCAGGCAGCAAACAGTGACAGCTACAGTTCCAGAGAGTTTCAAAGGGAGCTGGGAGCAGTGTGCAATAAATATAACATTGTAGTTTATGTAATGGATTCCAATTCGCGGATGAAATACGTATCGGCTAACGGTGGCGATCATTTGGAGGCCAGACTGTTCGGCTATATTTTTGATTTTCCCATGGAGCCTGCAAATATCTTAGAAGAAGGCGAGGATTATACGCTCCAGATGACGAGGCAGGAGGGGGAAGAATATCTTGAGATGTACGGACGGTTGAATTCCGGTATTTCTTTCATTATGAGAACTCCTGTGGAAAGTATTCGGGAAAGTGCTTCTCTTGCAAATCGTTTTTTTGCGTATGTATGCGGCATCGGAACCATGGCAGGAGGATTGATTATCTGGTTTGTGTCCAGAAGAATTACAAAACCGATTCTGGAACTCAGCGACATTTCGGAAAAAATGGTTCATCTTGATTTTGATGCAAAATACCGGGGCAAAGGAAGTAATGAAATTGACCTGTTGGGAGAGAATATTAATAAACTGTCTAATTCCTTGGAAGAATCCATATCCCGGTTAAAAACGGCAAACAATGAATTGCAACGTGATATTGAGAAAAAGGAGAAGCTGGATGAGATGCGGCGGGAATTTCTTTCCAATGTATCCCATGAGTTAAAGACACCGATAGCGTTGATACAGGGGTATGCGGAAGGACTGCAGGAGAGCGTAAATGATGATCCGGAGAGTCGCAGCTTCTACTGTGAGGTAATTGTGGATGAGGCTGCAAAAATGAATAACATGGTGAAGCGTCTGTTGACCCTGAATCAGCTGGAACTGGGAAATGACGTGGTGAGCATGGAGCGCTTTGACATAACGGCGATGCTTCGCAATTATATTCAGTCTGCGGCTATTCTGACAAAGCAGAATGAAATAACGGTACGGATGGAAGATTATCCGCCCTGTTATGTATGGTCAGATGAATTTAAAACCGAAGAAGTATTTATGAATTATTTCACCAATGCAGTGAATCATTGCGAGGGCGAAAAATTGATTGATGTGAAGCTTTCCTGTGAGAACGGTAAGGTGCGCGTATCGGTGTTTAATACCGGAAGCCCTATCCCGGAGGAAGCCATAGACCATATTTGGGAGAAGTTTTATAAAGTAGATAAAGCGCGGACAAGAGAATATGGCGGTAGCGGAGTCGGCCTTTCCATTGTAAAGGCAATTATGGAATCACTGAATCAGGAGTATGGCGTAAAAAACTTTTCCAATGGTGTAATGTTCTGGTTTGAACTGGAGACCGTTGGGGAGGCGTAAAAAGAAAGAGAAAATTTATGAGGGAAGAAGTAACAGACGTAAAAGTGATGCGGGTTTTGCTGGTGGGAGTGGATACCGGAGAGGAACAGGACTTTGAGCGTTCCATGGAAGAACTGAAAAAGCTGGCGGAGGCCGCCGAAAAACAGGTGGTGGGAGTGATTACCCAACGGCTGGAGACGGTGAATAAGGCTTTGTATATCGGAACAGGAAAGGTTTCCGAGGTAAAGGAATTTGCAGCACAATGTGAAGCGGAGGAAATCATATTTGATAATACCCTTTCGCCTTCCCAGATACGAAATCTCGGAAGAGAGCTTGACTTACCCGTCCTGGACAGAACCAATCTGATTCTGGATATTTTTGCCATCCGCGCAAGGACCAGAGAAGCAAAGCTGCAGGTAGAAACGGCAAGACTGCAATATATGCTGCCCAGATTAATAGGAATGCGAGATAATTTAAGCCGTCAGGGCGGAACCGGCGGAAGTATGAGTAACAAGGGTGCCGGTGAAACTATGCTGGAACTGGATCGACGGAAGATTGAACATCGAATCAGCGAACTGAAAAAGGAATTAGAGACAGTATCCAGAAACAGGGAAACCATGCGAAAAAAACGGAGCCGTTCCAGAATTCCGCAAGTGGCGCTGGTAGGGTATACCAATGCAGGAAAATCTACTATTATGAATCGGATGGTAGAGCGATACGGTGAAAGTGGGGAGAAAACCGTTTTGGAGAAGGATATGCTGTTTGCTACGTTGGATACATCTGTGCGCAATATAGATACGGGGAACAACAAGCCATTCTTTCTTTCGGATACGGTAGGGTTCATTCACAAGCTGCCGCATGGGTTGATAAAGGCATTTCAATCTACCTTGGATGAAGTGAGGTATGCCGACTTACTTGTACAGGTGGTCGATTTTTCGGATGAACAGTATCGTAATCAGATGGAGGTTACAAGTGAAACACTGCGGGAATTGGAAGCCGGAGATATACCGCAGGTCATTGTTTATAATAAGGCGGACAAATGCCGGATAGAAAACCTGCCTAAGAGGAAAGAGAATCAGATTTACATGGCGGCGGCTTCCGGGTGCGGTATTGAGGAACTCGTTGAGCTGATTCAGTCGCTGATATACTCCGATTTGGAAGATGTGGTTTTTCTGCTACCTTATAATAAAGGAAATATTGCTTCCTATCTTATGGAAAATGCAGTAGTAAAGAAGCAGGAATACTGTGAGGACGGAATTCGGCTGGAAGTCAGCTGCCATAAGGCGGATGCCCGAAAGTATGAGACTTATAGAGTGTAGTTTGCGCAGCCTGAGTGTGCGAAAAAACATTGGCCGGACGGTCGGATACCGGTATCGAACCCAGATTGACGTAGATGAAAATGTGTTGTATGATGAAGAAAAGATTTGTGGCTGACACAGGAAAACAAACGAGGGAAAACGGTAATGAAGAAGAAAAGCAGAGTGGCGCTTCTGATAGTAATTGCGATGATGTTCGGATTGACTGCTTGCGGGAAGAATGTAATTCCTGAAATGACGGATGAACAACTGCAAACGGTAGGGGAATATGCGGCAATTACTTTAATGAAGTACGATGCAAGTAATCGAAGCCGTCTTGTGGATTTATCTGAAATAGAGGAAAAAGAGCCGGCTGTTACGCCGACCCCGGAGCCTACGGAGAAGCCTCAGGCGGGGATGGGACCTACAGATGATACCCCCACGGTAAATAAGTCAGAGCAGGATAATTTGTACAGCATGGGAGAAGTGCTTGCATTACCGGATGGTGTGACCGTTGCATATACAGGGAGTGAGTTTTGCGACAGATACCCGTATGCCGGAGATGGTGTTTATTTTTCTGTAGTTCCGGCAGAGGGGAATAAGTTGCTGGTTTTGCGTTTTTCCCTTAATAATACATTATCACAGGATGTAGACGTGGATGTTGCCTCGGAAGAGTGTTCTTTCAAGGTTACACTGAATGGGGATTATTCCCGTAAGGCACTGACGACTATGTTGCTGGAGGATTTGTCGACTTACAAAGGTACGTTATCAGCAGGCAGTAGCCGGGAAGTGGTTCTGGTAGTGGAAACGGAAGCGGCGAGAGTTGAAACTCTTTCTTCGATGATATTAAATCTGAAAAATGATTCAAAATCACATACAATTCAAGTTTTTTGACAAAAGAGACAGTGAACAGTTTAGGAAATTAAAGCGACAAAATGTAAAAAACGCCCAAAAACAGGGCGTTTTTTATTGCTTTATTGAATTGTACGTGAAATTGCAAAAAAATACAAATTTGGTGTTGACAATGTAAATTTGGAGTGATATACTCAATTTCGTTGCGGCGGAATGAGTGCTGTAACGGAAATCTCAAAAAGATTTCAAAAAAATAAAAAAAGTTGTTGACAAAGTGATAGCGATGTGATATTTTGAATAAGCTGTCGCGAAAAACGACAACAGATGCAAGGTCAACTCGCAAGTAAAACTTGCTCGTTGTGTGCTGTCGCACGATAGACCTTTGCACAAAATCAATTTCAAGGAAGCGAGCTTCCGAAATTGATTTGCACAAAGTTCTGCCTTGCTTGTACCTTGACAAATAAACAGTAATGCAACCCTGAAAATTCCAAGAGAAGAGTTGAAATCAAACAACTCATCTGGAGATTTCAGAGAAACAAATTTGAGAACAGGAAGCTTGAGACTGAAAGGTTTTGAGTGACCACCCAAGAAAACAGTAATGCCAGATAAAAACTGGCAGGACAAACAAAAGTGTTTGTTCCGTGTGCGGAGCGAAGCCAATTCATAAACCTGCGGTTTATTTCATTGACTTAGCCCCGTCAATAGATTTTCGGAATCAAACGTCTGCGCGTGCGAGCACGGCAGCCGGTACTTCCAAAAATCTGCACACGAAACCATATAACAACATGAGAGTTTGATCCTGGCTCAGGATGAACGCTGGCGGCGTGCTTAACACATGCAAGTCGAACGGAGTTGTGATGAAACCTAGTGATTCGCAACTTAGTGGCGGACGGGTGAGTAACGCGTGGGTAACCTGCCTCGTACAGGGGGACAACAGTTGGAAACGGCTGCTAATACCGCATAAGCGCACAGTACCGCATGGTACAGTGTGAAAAACTCCGGTGGTATAAGATGGACCCGCGTCTGATTAGCTAGTTGGTGAGGTAACGGCCCACCAAGGCGACGATCAGTAGCCGATCTGAGAGGATGAACGGCCACATTGGGACTGAGACACGGCCCAGACTCCTACGGGAGGCAGCA